>CAZLBQ010000082.1:1252-15534 GCA_964557745.1 uncultured Anaerolineales bacterium | reverse complement strand
TCCCTTCTCGACGAGATAGACGACTTCGACCACTGAGATGGAGGCCAGGTAGATGCCGTCTCCCGTCTCGACAGCCTCATCCAGAGCGCCCAGCGCCCGTTGAGACAGCAAGTCCGGTGAGGAAAAATACCAGATCGCGACATGCGTATCCACAACCACAGCGGCCATTACTCTGCGTACCCCCCGAACTCACTCCACATCTCTTGCCTTAGCTTGCTGATGTCGGCCTCCGTGATATGAACATCCAGGTCAGACCAGAGACCCTTGACTGCGCGCGGCTGCTGTCTTGTCGCCGTCCGCTGTCGCAAGAACTCGACAAAGTCGAGCACCTCCTGCTGCTTGTCAAGTGGCAAATCGTCCAGTCTGTCCAATACTTCTTGCTTGATGTCCATCGATGCTCCTCTGCCGCGCGAGTTCCTAGCTCAATTATACACCATGTCGGCCGGCGGTTACGGACTAGCGTACTTGAGGATGATGCCATTGTCGCCAACCGCCCAGCCGCTGCGCGCTGACAGGAGCGCGACGCTGTTCAGGTTCTCCTCGGTGGGGGAGGAGGGCTGGGCCTGCCAGGTCCGCCCGTCCCAGCGGTAGAGATGGCCGCGCAGCCCGACAGCCCACCCATTGGCTGTATCGGCCAGGGCCAGCCCGCGCAGGCTGGCATTGACGTGCGGGGCGCTGTTCTCCAGGGACCAGCACGGCGCGGGGCGGCTGCCACAGTCCTGGCTCGGGTAGCGCAGCAGGGCCGGATAGTCGCCACCCGCCCACCCGCTGCCGTTGGGCAGCAGAGCGGCGGCGTACAGGTCGTTGTTGATGGGCGCGCCGGGCGTGTCCCAGTAGGGCGGGTCGGCGTCGCCACGCAGCACGGCCAGGCGGCCCAGGTCGCCCACCGCGACGCCGAAGCGGCCATCGGGGGTCAGGGCCAGCGCCCGCAGGCCCGGCGTGTTGCCGGGGGCCAGTGGGTCGACCCGCCAGTGGCCGTTGGTGAGACGCGCAAACGTACTGTCGCTGCTCACCAGCCAGCCGCTCGTCCCGTTGGTGGTGACGGCCACCGCGCGCCAGTCATGGACTGGGAGCGAGTCGTCGCTCCAGGCGCGCCATGTCCCCTGCTCGTAGGCCAGGACGACGCCGCCGTCGCCCACGGCCCAGCCGGCGATAGCTCCAGACGAGGCGGCGCTGGCAAGGGACACAGCGCGGAGGTTGGCGCGCGTCGGGCTATCTTGTAGGGTCCACTGCCCGCCTTGATAGCGGGCTAGCGCGCCGCTGTCGCCGACGGCCCAGCCCTCGTCGGGCGAGCGGAACGCGACGGCCCGCCAGGCCGCGCTGCCGACGGTCTCGATCGTCCACGTCCCAGGCGGGACGGTGGTGGCGTTGGCGGGGCGCGTCGGCGTCAGCGTCACGCCCGGCGTGGCGGTCGCGGTGGGGCGGGGAGTAACCATACCGGGCGTCGGCGTGGGCGCGGGCGTAGCGTCGCTCACCACCTGCGACACGACAATCAGCGGCAGGTAGGCGCGTGGGACGCGGGGTCCGGGCGTGGTGGTCGGCGTCGGGCTGAGGGTCGCTGTCGGCGTGAGCGTTGGCGGTCGGGGCCGCGTCGCCGTCGGCGTGGGCGGCTCGACAGTGGGCAGCGGTGCGCCCGATGGGCTGTAGCGGCTCAGGCCGTGATCGACTGTGCCGACCCAGACCGTCCCATCCGGGGCGACGGCGAGCGCCTGGATGTCGTTGTCGGGCAATCCTGTACTGCGGTCGAGGCGCTGCCACGTCGTCCCGTTCCAGACCCACAGCCCGCCCTGGGACGGGTCAGGCTCGTAGCCACCGCGGCTCATGCCCACCCAGAGCTTGCCGTCGGGGGCAGCGGCAATGGCTGTCGTCCAGCCGTCGCGCGGGAAGGTCCAACTGGCCCACTCGCCGCCCGCGTAGCGGTTGGCGACGCCCATGACAGCCGGCCAATCATTGAGCAAGCTGGGGCCTTCGTAGTGCCAGGCGCCCGCCCAGATACCGCCCTTGCGGTCGCGGCCCAAGGCCCGCACGTCGCTGTAGTCGGCGAGGAGGCGCGAGGTCTGCGGTGTCCACGACGTCCACGTCCCGCTGCGCAGTAGAGACACGCCGCCGCCACTCCGCACGCCGTTGGACCAGTACGGGGCGCTGGCGACCCAGATGTCGCCTTCCGGCGTCGCCACCAGGCCGGTGACGACCTCTGATGCCAGGCCGTCGCTGGCGTGGTAGCTCGTCCACTGGCCGCTGGCCGGGGCCAGAACCGTCAGGCCGCCGCCCGTCGAGTCACGCACACTGCCGCTGCCTACCCAGACGCGCCCGTCGGGGCCAATCGCGACGGCCGACAGGTCGTTGCTCGGCAAGCTGGCCGTGCCTTTGCGGTACAGCGTCCAGCGATTCCCCGCCGCGCGGGGCGTGTAGCGGCTCAAGCCGCCGTCGATGAAGCCGCCTTGCTCTGGGCGAATCGTCTGTCCCCGTGCCGTGATCCACGCGGTCCCGTCGGGGGCGAAGGCGATGCCGGAGACAGTATCGCTGCCGATGGTCTGGATAATCGGGTAGAGGGCCGTCCCCGCCGGGAAGTCGCGGGTCACACTGGGCTGGAAGACGAGCAGGCTCTCGCTGCCCTGGGGGTAGAGGCCCTGGAACGTGTAGCGCGTCGGGTCGTCACCCAGCGTGAAGCCCGCGCCCAGCGCCGCCTGGAGGGCGGCGGGGTCGTTGGCCGCGACATACAGCAGGGCATCGTCTTTGGCGACGGCGCGGCTCAGCGTGGCGGCGGCGGTGTCGGATGGAGTCAGGGCCTGGTACGCGGCCCAACTGCCGTCAGGCGCCAGGATGTGAAGCCCGCGGCCCTTGCCCAGCGTCTCGGTATCTCCAGTGCCGATCCAGACGCCGCCGTCGGGAGCGACGCCGAGGGCGCTGATGAAGTTAGAGCGCAGGCCGTACGTCAGGCGCTGTTCTAGGGGCGCGCCGTCCTCGGCGACGCGGAGCAGGCCGCTGCCATTGCCGGTCGTCTCGCGCAGGCCAAGCCATACCTCATCGGAACCATTGGGTAGGATGGCGGCGATGGTGCTGCCCGGGAAGTTCGCCGTGGGATAGGTGCGCCAGGTATCGTCGCTGGGGTCCTCCGGTGTGCCGTGCGGGTCGAGGATGCTCAGGGCTAGCCCGACGCCGCTAGGGTCAGTGACCGCCAGCCAGACCGTGCCGTCGACGGTGACGGTCACCGCCGTCACGCCGTTGGCGGCCGACCCGCCGCCCGTGACCGTCCAGGCCCGCCAGCCCTGCGGGCCGAACATCAGCAGGCCCGTGGATGCAGCGAACCAGACGCGTCCCGAGACGTCGGCGGCGGCGCCATAGAAAACGTCCGTATTGGGCAGCGTGGCGCTGCTGTCGGGGTTGCGCTGGTAGGCCGTCCACTGGCCGCCGGCGAAGACGCTCGCGCCACCTCCGTTGGCCTGCCAGAAGCCGGGCGCGGGATCGGCGGGCGGTACCCAGACACGGTACGGCTCGCCGACGGCCCACACGCGGCCATCGGGCAGTACGGCCAGGTCGGTAATGTTGAGGGTGCCGAGACCGTCGGCGGGCGTGAACGTCTGCCACTGGCCGTCCTTGAGACGCGCCAGGCCGCCGCCGCGCCAGGCGCGCCCGTCCCATTGCTGCTGGGTTCCGACCCACAGGCTGCCATCCGCCGCCGACGCGAGAGCCGTCACATTGTCGTAGGGGAGGCCGCCGCCCGTGTTGGCCTGGGTGTAGGTCGTCCAGCGCCCGTCCGCGTCGAGCGCGCTCAAGCCGCGTGACGTGGCAAACCAGACCTTACCGTCGTGCTTGACGATGGCGCGCACGTCGTTGGCGGCGAGACCGTCCTGGGGATGGAGGTATTGGCGGTAGTGGCCGATGCCGTCCCAGCGCACCGCGCCGCCCGCCTGGGTCGCCGCCCACAGCGCGCCGTCGATACGCGTCAGGCGGCGCACGTCGTCGCCGTTGGCGATGGTCAGCCACGCCGCGCCGCCGGGCGCGGCCGTCGCGGGCGCACCGCGGAGGATCAGGAGTAGGCTGAGCAGCGTCAGCAGAGCCGCCAGGGCGGCCCAGACGCGGCTCGGTCGAGGGGGGGGGAGCATAGGGTGACGATGGACGATGGACGATAGACGATGGCCAACGGAGCAGAACCACCGTCTATCGTCCGTCGTCCTCAGGCGTCTCACGGGCCGGTGTAGCGCAGGATCGTCCCGCTGCTACCGACAGCCCAGCCACTGTTAGTGTTCAACATGACCACCCCGTAGAGGTTAGGGTCGAGGGAGCTGATAAACGGGATGTGGCCTTCCGGGTACTCGTTCCAGCTTGTTCCGTTCCAGTGGGCAATGCCCATGCCGTCGCCGACCGTCCAGCCGTCGTTCTTGCTGGTCAGGAACACCGAGCGGTAGTAGACATCGCCCGATGTGCGCAGGCCGGTATTGAAGGTGCCCCAGCAGGGCGGACGCCGCGAGCCTTCGACGCCGCAGCCCGCCCCCGCCGGGTCCGTCTGGTAGAAGTAGAAGTCGGACGCCTTGCCGACGTACCACCCGTAGTACTTGGCGAGCTGGCCGGTCGGGTCGGGCATCACGAACAGGCCGTAGCTATCCTGGCGGCCGGGGAGGCCCAATTCGGTCCACGACATGCCGCCCAGTCCGTCGAAGAACGGCTCCAACAGCGCGCCGCCGTCACCGACAACTGCGCCGTAGCCGCCGTCGGAGGCCATGTGGACGGTGTTGGGACCGGTGGGTGGGTTGGTGTCCGAGGTGTACGCCCCCGCCCGCTGGCCACTCCACACCTTGTTGACCTTGTCGTAGAACAGGAAGCCGCCCTCGTGGGCCACGGCGACCGCGCCCAGGCGCGGGGCGCGGGCCGAGCCGTTGGGCAGGGCGCTGACGCCGACCAGGGTGCGATAGTCGCGTACGTTGCGCAGGACCTCCGTGTCTTCCGTCAGCCAGAAGGAGCCGTTCCACCGCAGGACGGTCCAGTCCTCGCCCACGGCCCAGCCCTCGCTGGCGCTGCGCATCGACACGCTGTTGAGCCGCTTGGTAGTCGGACTATCTACCAGCGACCAGCTCGTCCCGTTCCAACGGATGATCGTCCCGCCGTCGCCGACGGCCCACACGTCGTTGGGGCTGGCGGCGCTGACGCTGCGCAGGGTCGCCGTTGTCGGGCTGTTGCTCAGCCGAGTCCAGGCGCCAATCGGTGAGCTTGTCGGGGCGGGGCCGGCGGTGGCCGTGGCGGTGGCCGTCGACGCCGGGGTGCTGCCGGCCGGTGTCGTGGCTGTGGGCGTCGGCGAGTTGACGGCGGGCGCCGTGGCCGTGCGCGTGGCCGTTTGGGTCGGCGGCGTGGTCGCGGTGGCCGTCGCGGTAGCTGTCGGCGTTGCGGTAGCCGCGCTGGTCGCCGTCGCGGGTGGCGTCGACAGCGGCAGCGTGGGCGACGGACCGCTCGTCGGGGTGGCGATGGGCGTCGCATTCGGGATGCGGTAGCGGGTGATGAGGCCGTTGTCGCCGACCGCCCAGCCCTCCAGGTCGCTCAGCATGAACAGCCCGCGCAGAGCGCCGCCGCCCACAACGCTGTCGCGGCTCCAGCGCGCGCCATCCCACTTGATGATCGTCCCGGAGCCGCCCACGGCCCAGGCGCGATTGTAGCGGACGACCTGGACGTCGTAGTAGTCCTCGTTGGGTACGTCGGCGCCGATCATGGCCGCCGAGGCCTCGCGCCAGCAGGTGGCGGGGCCGCCGCAATTCGTGTCGGTGTAGTAGGCCAGCATCTTGGCCTGGCCGACGATCCAGCCGACGGGCAGGGCATCGCTGGCCCAGCGCAGCAGGTGGCCGCCGTACAGGTGGGGCACGCGGCTGAAGTCGCTGGTGCTGCTGTGGTCGATGAACCACGAGCCGTCGCTGGCGTACTTCATGATGAAGGCGGTGTTCCCGACGACCACGCCGTCCGTCCCGTCGGGCAGGGCGTAGATGCCGTTGAGGCGCGAGCCGGTCTCGCTGATGACCGAGTTGAGCCAGCGGCCCGACGAGCGATCCCAGTACAGGAACGGAATCTGCGGGTTGCTGCTGTTGGCGATGATGTAGCCACCGGGAGCGGAGCCGGTCGCGCCGGGGACCATGGCGACGCCGACGTAATTGCCGACGGGGGCGTTGGGCACGTCGCTCAAGTCCCAGACCGACCACGTCCCGTTGTTATAGCGCAGGATCGTCTTGTCGTCGCCGACGGCCCAGCCCTCGGACTTCGAGACCATATCAATCGCGTTGAGGTTCTTCTGCGTCGGCCCGGCCTGGGCGCTCCACGTCTGGCCGTTCCAGCGCAGGATGACACCACCGTCGCCGACAGCCCAGCAGTTGAGCGAGTCGACACAGTCCACGGCGCGCAGGTTGGCGGGTGTGACGGCCGTCAGCGTCTCCCACTGTGGCGGCGGGGTCGGTGTCGGCGTGCGGGTCGGCGTGGCCGTCCGCGTCAACGTGCTGGTCGGAGTCGCCGTGCTGGTGGCGGTCGCTGTGCTTGTCGCGGTACTCGTCGCCGTAGCCGTATCCGTCGGCACGGCGGTGGGTGTCGCCGTCCAGGTGGGCGTCGCCGTGTCGGGCGCGGGGACGGTCGGTGTCGCCGTCTCGCCTGGGCGCAGTGTTGGCGTTGGCGTGCGCGTCGGCGGCTTGGGTGTCACGGTCGGGCCGCCTTCGCCGCCACTGTTGACGATGTAGGGCAGGTACGCGCGGTAGACCGCGTTGGGAAGCGGGGTGGACGTCCGCGTCGGCGTCAGCGTCTTGGTGGGCGGAATGGTCGCCGTATAGGTTGGCTGACCCGGTAGCAGGGTGAGGGTGACGGTCGGCGTCAACGTCGCCGTCCGCGTCGCGGTGGCCGTCCCTGTGGCCGTCGCGGTGCTGGTGTGAGTCGGGGCGGCGGTGGCGGTCTGGGTCACGGTTGGGGTCGGCGTCGCCGTCGGGCTTTGCGCGTTGCTGATCCAGTGGATGATGCCGTGGTTGGCCGTGCCGAACCACATGTCGCCGTTGGCGCTCTGGGTGATGCTGGCGATGTTCTCATCGACCAAGGGGAGCGCGCGGGTGTCGAGGGTCTGCCAGGCGTCGCCGTCGAGCATGTGGACGGCGCCGGTGGCGAGGGGCTGACCAATCGCCGTATCGAGCAGCGGGTTCGACTGGCTCAGCAGGTCGGCCACCCACTCGTGGGTGGTGGCGGCCCAGATGCGGCCGGCGCTGTCCTCGAAGATGTCGCTCACAACGCCTTCGTAGTCCCAACGCACGGGCGCCTGCCACGCGCCGTTCTTGTACTGATTGATGACGCCGTCGGTGTGGCGCTGGTAGCGGACCCACTCGGGGGCGCAGCTAAAGCACAACCGCGTGCTACCCGGCTCCAGGGTGTGGACGGTGTAGCTGCCCGCCCAGACGCGCCCCTGGCTGTCGGCCAGTACCGAACGATAGTCGGTGTCCCAGCCCTCCAGGTTGGGGGCGTTCTCCTTAGTGAACGTGATCCAGGTGCCGTCGGACGCGCGCCAGCGCGCCACGCCGCCCGCGACGATGGTACCAGTCGTGCCGGCCGTGAAGCGGTAGGCCGGGTGGAACGTCACCCACACGTCGCAGTTCGACTTGTCCAACGAGAGATCGGTCGGGCCGGGCGAGGGCAGCGTCGTGTTGTCCATGGACTGGACGGTGTTGGCGACGGGGTTGTAGATGTCAATGCCCCAGCCGATGTTGTCGTTGTAGCTCGCCATGCCCACCCAGAGCTTCTCGGGCGTCTCACAGTTACCGCCGCGCACGAGCACCGAGGTCACGGCGTTGCCCTTGATGTTGGGTGGGTTGGTGACCTGGGGGATGGCTTGTTGGAGGCCGCGCCAGCGCGTGCCGTCGTACATGCTCAGACCGCCGTCGTCGTACTGGATGTTCTGGAAGCCGTAATCGTGGATGACCTCGCCGATGCTGCCAACCCAGGCGCGGCCCTGGCTGTCGAACTTGATCTCGGCGATGTTGGAGCCGACGAGCTTCTTGACGATGTTGAAGACGGGCGCCCCGGCGGAGATGGCCTGGGGGAGGCCGTCCTTCAAGTAGATGTAGCACTTGGCCTTATTGACGTCCCAGTAGGCGCTGTAAGCGTCGTAGCGGCGCGACTCGTCGGTGATGTACAGCCCCGCGCCGATGGTCAGGTTGATCTGGTCGCACTCGGTTTGCGTGTTGCTCGGCAGGGTGCGCAGGTAGACGATGGCTTCACCGGCGGGGGTATTCTGATCCACCGTGGCAATCTGGTCACCCTTGCCCGGCTCGGGGCGGACGTAGTCCCACGCGGCGTCGTTCTGCCACGACCCGCCGGTCGGGTTACGCAGGATGCTGAGGCCCTTGCCGTAGAACTGGGTCCCGACGCCGATGCGGCCCGACCCGACCCACATGTCGCCGTTGGGGGCAAAGGCGACTTCGGTGATATTGTTGCTGCGTGGGCCGGCCGTCTTCAGGTTCCTGGTTTTGGTCAGGCCCATGCTGAAGGCGTCGATGCCCTCGCCGTTGCCGCGTATGTCCGACGTGCCGACCCACATCGTGTCGCCATCCGACAGGAGAGAGCGGATGGTATTCGAGGAGACGGTGGACGGCTGGGCCGGGTCGTGGGTGAGCTGGGTCCAGCAGGCGACATCCTTGGGGTTGGACGACAGACAGTCGCCGCGGCCGATGCTGATCTTCTTGCCGATACCCTGGGCGTTGGCCGTCGCGACCCACACGCGGTCCTGACTGTCCACAGCGACGGTATACATGTAGTAGTCGCTCAAGCCCTCGCCGGTCACGTTGCCGCCGCTATCCGAGGTCGTGCGCGGCTCGATTTCTTTCCACGTCGCGCTCGCGCCGCTGCCCTCAATGAGACTGAGGTTGGCGCCATACACCGCGACCCACTTGCGGCCCGCGCTGTCGATGGCGATGCTTGACACTGAGTTGACGCGCGGTTTGGTCCCGTTCTGGCAGCCTGGGGGGTCACTCGGCTGGCACTGGTAGTGCTGGAACGTCGTCCACTTGCCGCCATCCCAGACGCTCACGCCGCCGTCGCCGCCCGGTCGCCAGAAGCCCTGGGCGTAGGGGTTAGGGTCGCGGACCGGCTCGAACCAGCGCCACTGAGGGAAGAAGGTAGCCCACACCGCGCCTGTGCTTGGCTCAATCGCCAGGTCGGTCACGCTGTTGGAGGCCACGTTGTCGTTGCTGTAGAAGAACTTGTCCTTAGCGCTGTTCCAACTGGTCCACGCGCCCGTGGTCGGGTTGAAGCGCGCCACGCCGCCGCCTAGGTAGCGGCTGCCGTCGCATAGGTAGTACGCGCCGCGGATAAACGACCCGAGGTCGGGCGCGTAGCAGTCGTCAGCAGAGACGAGGACGCGGTACTGCTGCGTGCCAACCCAGATCGAACCGTCGGCGGCGACCGCGACGGCCGTCACGTTGTCCGAGGGCAGGCCCACCTTCATCAGGTTGACCTGGGTGTCGGCGGCCACGGGGTTGACCAGGGGCGGGTCGATGTACAGCGCGTTGGAGCCGGCGTTCTGGCCGCGCGTCATGACGCCCACGCGCGAGACGCGATAGACGGTCGAGTCGCCCTGGAATTGAATATAGGGGGTCGGGAGATTCTGCTCGATGCTATCGACACTGAAGCCCTTAACGGGAATCTCGCGGTTGCCGCTATCGACGGTGGCAAGGGTGGTATCGACGCGCTGGGTGGACGCCTGGAGCGTGTTACTCAGGGTAAACGTCGTCCACTGGTTGTCCGAACTGAGCCGCGCCAACCCACGCCCGGTGGCAAACCAGCGATTGCCGGAACCGTCGACGGCGATGGAGCGCACATCGTTGCTGGGGATGCCGTCCTGGGGATAGAGGTACTGCTGATAGGTCGGACGCGCGGGGTCGCTGAGGTCCCACTTGACCGCGCCGCCGCTCCACGTGCCGGCCCATAGGGTATGATCATCTTCCTTGACTAAGGCCCAGACGTTGTTGCCGTTGGCGATGGTTTCCCAGGCGCCGCTGTTCAGCGGCGAGGGCGTGTCGGCCTGGGCGGCGGGTGAGCTACCGGCGCGGGTCAGGGCCAGCAGCAGAATGGCGAGCAGGACACGTCCCATATGCGGGGACAAACGACGAAACACACGGAGCATACGAACCATCCTCCTGGGAAACTGGGGCGGCGGTCGTGTGGCGGAGCCAACTGGGAAGTGGGGGGACTCTGCGGTCACACACCCTTAATGACGACGGGGTTGCGTCCTGGTTACGGTGAAAGTGTAAAAGTATTCCCTTGAGGCCATATCTCGCCGCGCAGGGCTGCGTTAGAACTCTATAGCCATCTGAGTATAATTGGGTCATGAGTTACGAAATCGTTGGCGCCATCCACGCCCACACCACAGCCTCCGACGGCCGCGCCACCTTTCCCGCCATTGTCAACGCTGCCCGCCGCGCGGGCCTCGACTTCCTGATCACCACCGATCACAATACGCTCCCCCCTGGCGAAGCGGGCTACCGCGACGGCGTCCTGCTCATCGTCGGCCAGGAGGTCCACGACATCCACCGCGAGCCGCAGGTCAACCACCTGCTGTGTATCGGCGTCCACGAGGATGTGACGCGCTTCGCGCCCACGCCGCAGGCCCTGGTGGACGCCGTCAACGCCCAGGGCGGCCTGGCCTTCATCGCCCACCCGCACGAAGTCGCCCCCGCCTATACCCACGAGCCGGCCATCCCGTGGGTCGACTGGGACGTGCGCGGCGTTCACGGCCTCGAAATCTGGAACTACATGAGCGAGTTCAAAGCCCACGCCACGAGTCTCTGGCGCGGCGCCCAACTCGCTTACTGGCCGACGAGTGTGATTGTCGGTCCATTTACAGAGACGCTGACGAAGTGGGATGAGTTACTCCGCACGCAGCGGGTTGTTGCGATTGGCGGGCCGGACGCCCACGGCTGGACGGTGCAGCACGGCCCCATCCGCACCACCATCCTGCCCTACCCCTTCCTGTTCCGCGCCGTGCGCTGCCATCTCCTGGCGGACCAGCCCCTCACGGGGGATTTCAACGGCGACCGCGCCACGGTGTTACGGGCGCTGCGCGGCGGGCGGCTCTTCGTCGCCTACGACGCCATCGGCGACGCGCGCGGCTTCCGCTTCACTGCTCAGGGCGATAGCGCGACGGTCGACATGGGCGAGGGCCTGCGGCTGGGCGGCGGGGTGAGGCTGACAGTCGAGTCGCCGCGCTCGGCGACGCTGCGCCTGCTGCGCGACGGCGCGGTCATCGCCCAGGCGAGCGGCAAGACACTGCGCTACCAGGCGTACCAGCCCGGCGTCTACCGCGTCGAAGCCACCCGCCGCCACTGGTTCAAGCCGCGCGGCTGGGTCTTCACCAATCCCATCTACGTCGAGGCGTGAGCGGGACGGTGAACGATGAACGATGGAGACGATGGACGATGGAGGATGGACGACAGGGGGCGGGCGGCGGTCAGTCGTCAACGGTCATCGTCGAGGCGAAGGCGGAGCAGCAGCGCATCGCCCAACGCGTCGTCAAGACGTGGTCAGGGCCGGAGCCACGCGTGGTCGTCGGTGTGGACATGGCCGGCGGGGTGTATGGGCGGCCGGTGCGGGCCGCCGCCGTTGCCCTGGCGTGGCGCAGTCTCGACGTCCTCGCCAGCGCCACGCACGAGGAGCAGCCGACGTTCCCGTATGTGCCGGGCCTGCTGGCCTTGCGCGAAGCGCCGCCCGTCCTGGCTGCGCTGGACAAGCTACCCATGCGCCCCGACCTGCTCATGGTCGACGGCCAGGGCATCGCCCACCCCCGCCGCTGTGGCATCGCCGCGTACCTCGGCGTGACCCTCGACCTGCCGAGCATCGGCGTCGCCAAGTCGCGCCTGGTCGGGACACACGACGAGCCAGGCCCTGAGGTCGGCGACTGGACGCCGCTGCTAGACAAGGAAGAAGTGATCGGCGCGGTGGTGCGCACACGGCGCGGGGCGAAGCCGTTGTACATCTCCATCGGCCACCGCATCGATCTAGCGCACGCGGTGCAGTTCATGCTCGGTGCGCTGCGCGGCTACCGGCTGCCCGAGCCGACACGGCTAGCCGATAAGCTGTCAAAGTCTACGTAAGATACGCCAAGATAGGCAAACAAATTAAGTGGAGAACCAATTTTCATATTTACCCCATACGCGGCGCGCCTTGCGCTTCACCTGGGCGATAGATTGGGGGAGTGGAAGCCATGAGGCTGCCACAATTCTGGCGACAGTTTGACCGCGACACCGAGCAAGCTATCCGCGCCGCGCGCGACCTGATTCGGCAGGCCCACCACATCGTGGCGCTGACGGGGGCCGGCATCAGTACGCCGTCCGGCATCCCTGATTTCCGCAGCGAGTCCAGCGGCCTGTGGATGGTCGAAGACCCGATGGAGGTTGCGTCCATCTGGGCCTTCCGCCGCCGCCCCGAAGCCTTCTTCGAGTGGGTCCGCCCGCTGACGGAAACCATCTTCAAGGCCACCCCCAACCCCGCCCACAGCGCGCTCGCCTCGCTGGAGCACATGGGCAAGCTCAAAGCCATCGTCACCCAGAACATCGACGACCTGCACGAGCGGGCCGGCTCGCACCGCGTGCTCGAGCTGCACGGTCACCTGCGCGAGGCGACGTGCCTGCGCTGCTTCAAGATTGTGCCGGCGCAGGGCCTGTTGCGCCAGTTCATCCACGATGGGCAGATGCCGCGCTGCGAGTGTGGGGGCATCCTCAAGCCCAACGTCATCCTGTTTGGCGAGATGCTGCCCCAGGACGTCCTCACCCAGACCAACGCTGAGGTCCAGGCGTGTGACCTGATGCTCGTGGCCGGTTCGTCGCTCGAAGTGGCCCCGGCTAGCGACCTCCCGCTTCAGGCGGTCAAGCACGGCGCGCGGCTCATCATCGTCAACTACGAACCCACCCACGCCGACGAGCAGGCGGATGTCGTCATCCGCGCCGACGTCGCCAAGGTTCTGCCGGCTCTCCTCCATGACTAACTATCTGCCAACCTACGACCTGGACGTAGCGCGCGCCCTGTTTCCGGTGACGCGCCGCTTTGCCTACCTCGCCCACGCCGCCCACAGCCCAACGTCCACCCGCGTCGCTGAGGCCCAGCAGGCCTTTATCGAAGAGCAAATGACGACCGGCATTCCTGTCTTCGACAGGTGGGAGGCGCGGCTGGCTGCCGTCCGCCAGAGCGCCGCCCGGCTCATCGGCGCAACGCCGCAAGAGATCGCCTTCGTCAAGAATACCTCCCACGGCTTGCTCCACATCGCCAACGGCCTGCCCTGGCAGGCGGGCGACAACATCGTCACCGCCGACCTGGAATTCCCCTCCAACGTCTACCCCTGGCTCAACCTCCAGCGCCTGGGCGTCGAGACGCGCTTCGCCCCCTGCCGCGCCGGCCGCGTCCACCTGGATGACCTGGCCGCTCACATGGACGAGCGCACCCGCCTGGTCGCCCTCAGCTTCGTCCGCTACAACTCCGGCTTCCGCATCGACGTGCGCGGCCTGGCCGACCTCGTCCACGCCCGTGGCGCGCTCCTTGCCGTAGACAGCGTCCAGGGGCTGGGCGCGCTGCCCTTCGACGTCGAGGCGATGGGCGTGGACTTTATGAGCGCCAGCGGCCACAAGTGGCTGACCGCCCCCTACGGTTCGGGTCTGCTCTACGTCCGCCGTGACCACCTCGACCGGCTGACGCCGGCCCTGTCGAGTTGGCTGGGCCACCAGGACCCGATGGCGAACATGGAGCGCTTCGACATGCCCTTCTGGCCCGACGCGCGCCGCTTCGAGGAGGGCGTGCCCAACTGGGCCGCGCTGCTGGGCCTGGGCGCGGCGGTGGACACCTTGCTGGAGTTTGGCGTCCCGGCCATCGAGCGCCACATCCTGGGCCTCAACGCCCGCCTGGCGTCCGAGTTAGAAGCGTGCGGCTACACCGTCCTGTCGCCGCGCGACCACGACGGCGAGCGCTCGGGTATCCTGTTCTTCACCCACCCGACGCAGCCGGCCGCGGCCCTCGAAGCGCGCCTGCGGGCCGCTGACGTCGTGGTCTCGGTGCGCAACGGCGCGCTGCGCGTCGCGCCCCACTTCTACAACACCTGGGACGACCTGCAGCGCCTCCTCGAGGCCTTAATACCTTAGACAGAATTAACAGACCCCGGTCTATAGACAGAATGAACAGAATTTACAGAATAAGACCTGAATTCTGTTCATTCTGTAAATTCTGTCAAAAATGTCTGGAGAAACCCATGCCGGATGATAGACTGACTCCACCCGACGCTGCGCCCGACGACG
>CAZLBQ010000082.1:0-1152 GCA_964557745.1 uncultured Anaerolineales bacterium | reverse complement strand
GTCGCCGTCATCGGCCGCCCCAACGTCGGCAAGTCCACCCTGGTCAACGCCTTCGTCGGGACGAAGGTCGCCATCGTCTCGCCCAAGCCCCAGACGACGCGCCGCCGCATCATGGGCGTCCGTACCCAGCCCGACGCCCAGATCGTCTTCGTCGACACGCCGGGCATCCACCACCCCCACCACACCCTGGGCGAGTACATGGTCGAGGCGGCCGTCCAGAGCATCCCCGACGCCGACGTCATCCTGTACGTCGTCGACGTGGCCGACCGGCCGGGCCAGGAGGACAGCGAGATCGGCCAACTCCTGCGCGACAAGGCCCGCGCCCCCATCGTCCTGGCCCTCAACAAGGCCGACATCGTCAACCCCAGGTACCTCCAGGCCAACTACGACGTCTACACCGGCTTCGTGCCGGGCGCGGACGCCATGCTCGTCTCGGCGCGGCGCGGCGACAACCTGGACAAGCTGCTGGCGATGCTCGTCGCCCACCTGCCCCCCGGCCCGCAGTTCTTCCCCGCCGACCAGGTCACGGACCAGAGCGAGCAGATCATGGCCGCCGAACTGGTCCGCGAGGCCGTCCTGTACCTGACCGAGGCCGAAGTGCCCCACTCCGTGGCCGTCGCCATCGAGGAGTGGGAGGAGCGCGGCCCCGGCCTGACCTACATCGACGCCTCGGTGTACGTCGAGCGCGAGTCGCAGAAGGCCATCCTCATCGGCAAGCGCGGCGCCATGCTCAAGACCATCGGCACCCGCGCCCGCCAGGCCATCGAGGCCCTGCTCGGGCGGCGCGTCTATCTCGAATTGTACGTCAAGGTGCGGGAGGCGTGGCGGAGCAAGCCCGCCCAACTGCGCCGCTTCGGCCTGACCGGCGACGAGTAGGAGCAACGTTCCGGGTTCAGTGAGGCTAACGCGAGAAGCTGTGTCTGGGTAGGCCGAGAGGTCTGCCCTTACGATTCGTCCAGGCTGGGGCCGCCAGCGCGGCGCCCGCCTGCCGCTAAAGCGGGCAGGCTAGGGGTGGAAGCCTCCTTCGGCGGCTGAACCCCAGCCCCTTGGGCTTCCGTCTCTAGCCAGATGGCTTTAGCCTCTGGCGGCCTGCATAACTCCTGCTACGTTTCGACCTGTGCGGCGTGGCGGTGGCGCTCGGCGTAGTCGGGC
>CAZLBQ010000081.1:0-15726 GCA_964557745.1 uncultured Anaerolineales bacterium | reverse complement strand
GGCGCTGGCCGATGGCGTAGTCCGTCGGGTCGTGGCCGGGCGTCACCTTCACCGCCCCCGTGCCGAACTCCCGCTCCACCGCCGCGTCGGCAATGATGGGGATGGAGCGGCTCACGCCAGGCAGCAGCGCCATGCGCCCCACCAGCGCCTGGTAGCGCTCGTCGTCGGGATGCACCGCCACCGCCGTGTCACCCAGGATGGTCTCCGGGCGCGTCGTCGCCACGGTAATCCACTCCGTCGCGCCCTGGCCCCACGCGGGCGTCCCCCACGCCGCATCGCCCAGGCTGCCGTCCTTCGGCAGCAGCGGGTAGCGCACGTACCACAGTTGGCCCTCTTTCTCTTCGTGCTCCACTTCTAGGTCGGAGATCACCGACTGGTCATTTGGACACCAGTTCACCAGGTACGTGCCGCGATAGATCAGCCCCTTGTCGAAGAGACGGATGAAGGCCGTCTGCACCGCCCGCGACAGGCCCTCGTCGAGGGTAAAGCGCTCGCGGTCCCAGTCACACGACACACCAAGGCGGCGGTGCTGGGCGCTGATGCGCTTGTGGTACTGGTGCTTCCACTCCCACGTCCGCTCCACAAACCGCTCGCGGCCCAGGTCGTGGCGCGTCAGCCCCTCGGCCTTCAAGTGGCGCTCCACCACGGCCTGCGTCGCGATGCCGGCGTGGTCCGTCCCCGGCACCCACAACGTGCGGTCGCCCTGCATGCGGTGGTAGCGGATCATGATATCCTCGACCGTCGCCGTCATGGCGTGGCCGATGTGCAACGCGCCTGTGACATTGGGTGGCGGCATAGCGATGGTAAACGTCGGCGCGTCGGGGGCGGCCTGGCCCAGCGCGATCTGCGTCTCCGGCTTGAAGAAGCCGTGCGTCTCCCACCACTCGTAGAGCGGCCCCTCGACGGCGTGCGGGTCGTAAGTCTTGGCGAGTTCCTGCTGGTCCGGTTGCGTCTGATCCATAAGTCCTCCTATTCAACGTCGGACAAAACGAGCGGCTCGTCTCTGTCGTTCGTCCTTCGTCCTTCGTCAATGGTCAAAAAGAAAAGCCCTCTCGCCGTTCAAGGGCGAGAGGGCCATGCCTCACGTGGTACCACCTTGCTTCCAAAGACCGCTGTTACGTCCACCGCTCACTCAAGAATGAGGACAGGGTCTCCGGCGCTCAACCGCGATAACGGGCGGACCCGGGTTCGCTTACTCTAGCCCCGCTTTCTATCCTTCCTACCATCTTCCAACAGTAGGAAGGGTGGGAAGGATGGGAAGAGCGGCTTGTTCAGCCAACCAACTCCCAGGCGACGTTCGGCGCGCTGTCCTGGTGGGTGGCTTGCAGCCGGTGACCACCCCTCTCTGTCAGGCGAGGAGCGCCTACTCCTCCTGTTCAACGTCGTATACGATTGGGTCTAATTGTAGCGCGCTCCCTGCCGTTTGTCAATCACCGACGGATTGACTCACCCATCAGCCGTTTGCATGATTGTCGCGTTATGGTTATGATTTCCTTAAGCGCGTCGGAGATGACAGAGAGGATAGCGTGTTATGGTGAAATTGATGATGACCTGGGACATTCGGCCGGGGAAGGAAGAGGCGCACATTGAGTTCATCGCCAAGACCTTCATTCCCCGCATGGTCAAGCTGGATGTCCGCCTGGTCGATATCTGGTCGGCTCTCTACGGCGACGTGCCGCAGATTAGCATTGGCTGGGTCGCCGACGACAAGGCGAGCCTGGCGAAGATGCTGAGTTCACGCGAGTGGCGCGCTCTACACGATCAACTCGAGCCGTTTGTCAGCGAATTCAAGTACCGCATCGTCCCCCTGGAAGCCATTGTTTAGCCCCCGCCAAGACACAAGCCCCTGACAGATCTTTCTGCAGGGGCCTTGTTATGTAACGTCTCGTTACGACTCGCTCTTGGGCGTCGTCGTGTCGCTCTTCGCCTCAGTCTTCGCCTCGCCCGTCGTCTCCGACTTGGCCTCGGTCTTCTCCTCGGCCTTCTTCTCACCGCCGTTCTTCCCGCCGTCGACGGTGCGCGACGAACCACCCCGGCTGTCGGTGCTATACCAGCCCGACCCCTTGAACACAATGGGCGCAGGGACATACACCTTGCGCACCGGCCGCCCGCAGGTGGGGCAGGTCGTCAAGGCCGGGTCACTGAAGGACTGGCGCTGCTCAAACTGACCACACGTTTCACATTGATACACATAAGTTGGCACGGTTCCACCCTCGTCTGGCGACACAGACAGCCGCCGGCTTGGCCGACGGCTCAGTAGGCTACTTCTATGTGACTAGAATTGCCGCGAGAGTCTTACGTCATGCGCCGTCTTGCAACGCCCACAAGGCTTCGAGCGTCGTGTGAACATCGCGGTCTGGCCCATCGTCGCTCACCCAGCGGCCATCGGCTTGCTGCATCGCCGTGAGCGCCAGGCGGGCATGCTTCACCAGTGGGAGATCGGCGGGAACGTTCGCAGTGCGCAGCGTCGTCAGCAGCCAGGCGAGGTTGCCGGCCGTCAGGTCCGGCAAGCGGCGGGCGAGGAGGTCAGTCACCAGCTTAAAGGCCCTGGCCGCGCCGACGCGATACCACAGGCCGGCCGCCAGCCAGTGGGTATGCAGATACGAGGGTAAGCCGCCCTGGTCATCGAGACAGGAGAGCAGATACCCGGCGGCGCGACGCGCGCCTGGGTTGTCCAACGCGAAGACCGCCAGCCAGAAGCCGCAATTTGCCGTCAGGTATAGCGTGGCGGCCTGGTCGCCCGGCCTGGCCCAGGGCGGCGCGACGTCGGCGACGGCGGCATCTTCCGCCCAGTGCCCGTCCTGGCGCTGCCGCTGGCTCAGCAACGCCACCGCTCGCGCGATAGTCTCATCATCACTACCCAATCCCAACGGCACGGCCTGGCTGAGGCGGTAGCACGTGGCGTCGAGTGAGCTATAGTCGCGCGCCCAGAACGGCGCCCAGCCGCCATCGGCGCGCTGCCCCTCGAACGCGCGCTTGGCGGTCTGCCCCAGGTACTCGTGGCGCAGCAGGTAGGCCAAGCGGGCCAGCGCCACGGCGTCGCCCTGCGCCTCGACAAACGCGACAGCCTGTGCGATAGCCATGCGCCTCTCTTCCCTACGCGTTAATACGCCCCGGTCCCCAGCAAGACCGTGGGGATTGTCCGCAGCATGATCTTGAGGTCCAGGGCCAGGGACCAGTTCTCGGCGTAGTACAGGTCGAGCATGACCATCTCGTCAAAGGTCAACTCGCTGCGGCCGCTGACTTGCCACAGGCCGGTGATGCCCGGCGAGACTTCCAGGCGGCGTTTGTGCCACTCGTCGTACCGCTCGACCTCGGTCGGGATGGGCGGGCGCGGACCGACCAGGCTCATGTCACCCTTCAGGACGTTGAAGAACTGGGGTAATTCGTCCAGGCTGGTGCGGCGGATAAATGAGCCGACGCGCGTCCGGCGGGGGTCGTTCTTGATCTTGAACAGCGGGCCGCTGGCTTCGTTGCTCGCCTGTAGCGCCCGGACTTCCTTTTCCGCCCCCACGTACATCGACCGGAACTTAAGGACGGTGAACAGCCGCCCGTTGAGACCGACGCGGGTCTGGCGGTAGAAGATGGGGCCGGGCGAGTCGAGGCGGATGGCGAGGGCGACAAGGGCCATGATCGGCGCGGCGAGGGTCAGGGCCAGCGCCGACAGGACAACGTCCAGGCCGCGCTTGAGGGCGCGGTTCCAGCCGCGAATCGTCGTCTCGCGGACGCCAATGAGCGGGATACCGTTGATGGTGTCGATGTGCACCTGGTTCAAGCGCAACTGGAACATATCGGGGACGATGCGCACCCGCACCCCCAACGCCTCGCACGCCCGTAAGACCTGGCCGATACGCTCCCGCGCATAGAGGGGCAAGGCGACGATGACGTCGTCTACGCGCTGCTCGCGGATGACACAGGCCGTCTTGTCCACGCCGCCCAGGGCAGGGAAGCGGCCAATCGCTGCGCCCTGCTTGGTCAGATCGTCGTCGAGGTAGCCGACGATCTGGTAGCCCAGTTCTGGCTGGGCCACGACGTTGCGCATGATGGCGCGGCCAATCTCGCCGGCGCCCACGATGAGCAGGCGGTCAGTGGCGATGCCGCGGCGGTGTAGGGCGTAGCGCAGCGAGCTCTCGACCAGGCGGCTGATGGACAGCAGGGCGACAATGATGACAGCAGCGTAGAGGAGCATCAGACGGGACACGGCCAGCGGGCGCGACGAGAAGTACCAGACGATGAGCGCCGCCGTACCGACGACGGTGCCGCTAAAGATGATATAGACGGCGTCGAGCCACGACGCCCCGCGCCGCAGGTCGTACAGCCCCTCGATCTTGTAAGCCAGGAGCAGGGCGAGGGTCAGCAGGGCCGCCGAGCCGTAGTACGCGCTGAACTCAACGTAGTTCTCTTCGTCGACCGGCTGTATCCACTGGACATTGTAGCGCAGCCAGTAGGCCAGCGCGAAGCCGACAAAGACGAGCACGGCGTCGGTGAGGACGAGCGCCCACTTCCACCGGCGGCGAAAAGAGGCCGTCATGCTTGCCTCCCTCCCGAAGCCGCCGCCCCCTGGCCCAGGGGCGCGGCGGGGGCGCTCAGCGGCTGCCGGGCTAAGACCCGGTGGTAGACGTCGGCCGTCACCTCGGCGGTCCGTGTCCAGGTAAAGTCGGCCGCCCGCGCCAGCCCCCGCTGCCGTAGGTCGTCGCGCAGGCCGGGCCGCGTCAAGACCTGCCGCAACGCGTCGGCCAGCGCCTCGGGATCGTGCGGGTCGGCCAGGAGCGCCGCGTCGCCGACGACCTCGGGCAGCGAGGAGGCAGTCGAGGTGACTACCGGCGTGCCGCAAGCGAGGGCTTCCAGCGGCGGCAGGCCAAATCCTTCGTACAGCGACGGATAGGCGAACACTGTGGCCGCCGCATACCACAGCGGCAGGTCCGCTTGCGGCACAAAGCCGGGAAACAGGATGCTGTCCTTCAGGCCTAACTCCTCGACCAGGCCAAACAACGGGCTATAGCGCCAGCCCGCGCCCCCCGCCAGGACCAGCGGCGGGGTCTGCGCGTCACGGGCGCGCAGGGCGGCGTAGGCCCGCACCAGCGTCGTCAGGTTCTTGCGCGGCTCCAGGGTGCCCAGGAACAGGATAAAGCGCTCCGGTAAACCCTGTCGGGCTCGAAACGCCTCGATCTCGGCGGCCGGCAGGGCGCGGTACTGGTCGTCGACGCCCAGCGGGATGGCGACGACCTTGTCCGCCGCGACGCCCAGCAGGCGGATGATGTCACGCCGCGTGTTCTCCGAGTCGGCGATGACGGCGTCGGCGCGGCGCACCGTCGCGCGGGTGATGGCCGCGACGTACAGCCGATTGACGCGGTTAAACGCCGCCGGGTAGAGCAGGAAGCTCAGGTCATGGACGGTGACGACCCCCCGCGCGCCGCGCAGCAGCGGCAGGGCGTAGGCCATGCCGTGGACGAGGTCGATGCCCTCGCGCGCCAGGCTGACCGGCTGCGCCAGTTGCTCCCACGCGATGCGCGGCGCACGGCGGCCATAGGTCGGCCAGCGCGAGTAGACGAGCCGCACGCCCGGCGGCGCTTCGCCCTGCAGCCGCGTCTCGGAGACAAAAGCCACCGTCTCCAGGTCCGGCGCGGCGGCCGGTAGGTGAGTCAGCAAGCCGTAGATGTAGCGGTTGATGCCCGCGCCGCGATAGTTCTCGGCGAGGGACAGCAAATGGGCGCTCAGGCCGACCCTCGGCTTGCGCCCGTCGCGTTTCCCGGTCTGTCCTGGCGTTCGCGCTGGCATAGCACCCGTGATTATAGCACAGGCAAGATAACGGACAAGTCTTTGCTTATCCTGTCACTCCTGGATGGCCCGGATGTACCGCTCGGCGGACCGATGCACGGCGGCCTTGGCGTCGGCGGCAACGACGCGGCCAAACCACGCGCCGTAGATGCGCTCGAAGGGGTACGGCTCGACCGCCGCCACAACCCGCTGCACCGTCGCGGCGGGCAGCGGGATGAGGTTGGGATAGCTGTACATAAAGCTAACGTAGCGGCGATCCTGGACGACGGTCAGGATGTCGCCGCTGAGGAGGATGCCTTGGCCCTCGGCTCCCGCCGCCCAGTGCAGCACCGTCCCGCCCGCGAAGTGGCCGCCACAGCGGATGAGCGTCAACCCCTCGCCCAACGGCTGCGTCTCGCCCTCCCAGAACACGATGGCCGGGTCGGGCCGCATGACGTGCTCGCGGTCGGCGGCGTGGAGATAGATGGGCGCGCCCCCAAAGGCGCGGCTCCACTCGATCATGGATGAGTAGTAGTGGGGATGCGAGATGGCGATGGCCTTGACCCCCCCGAGGGCATTGACGGCGTCGACCGTGGCGTCGTCAATCAGGCTGATGCAGTCCCACAGGATGTTACCGTCGGGGGCCTGGACGAGCAGGGCGCGCTGGGCGATGGCGAAGCTCGGCTCAGTCCCGATGCCCGTCAGCCCCGGCTCCTCGGTCTTGATGATGGTGGTGTGGTCGCGGCGCAAGTCCTCCAGCGTCGTCCACTGCTGGCCGCTCCAGCCGATGTACTGCCGCTCGTCCTCGCAGATCGGGCAGTGGGTGGGCGGCTGCTCGCTCGCCGCGAACTGCGTCCCGAACGTCACACACATGAAGTAGGGCATCCGCTTCGCTCCTCCATTAGGTAGCCACGAAGTAGCCACACAGGACACTAGCAACCGCCGATAGACGCCGATCAACGCCGATTCAGGGATTCAGAGAATAATCCGCGTTCATCCGCGTTCATCGGCGGTTGCTGATTCCCACAGCGTCACGCTCGGATGTAGTGCAGGTCTTGGTAGCCTGCGCGCAAGGCCACGACATCCTCGCGGACCCTAGTCGGGTCCTCGCCACGCACCAGGACGCGGCACATGAGGTCAGCCACGTCGGCCATCACGGCGGGCGTCATGCCCCAGCGCGTCACCTCCTGCGTCCCGATGCGGATCGCGTTCGCGTCGCCCTCGATGGACGGCAGGGGCAGGCCAATACTGCTGACCAGGATGTTGGCCTGCTCCAGCAGCCGCGAGCCGGCATTACCACCGCCGTAGCGGTGGGCGGGCAGGGCGACGTGCTGCGACTGGGTGAAGCCCAGCCCCGGCACGTGGAACACGGGGCAGCCGCCGTCGTGGAGCGCCTGGGCCAGCGCCTGGGCGTTGGCGATGCACATGTCGGCGTACGAGCGGCCAAACTCGCGCAGGTCGAGCGCGGCGATGATGAGCGCCGCCGTCTTGCTCAGGTCGAAGTTGGCCGTCAGGCCAGGGTAGGCGATGCGGTCCAGGCGCTCCGCCAGTTGCGGCTCATTCGTCAGGACCAACCCCGACGGCGGCCCGCCAAACGACTTGTAGGTCGAGCAGGTCATCAAGTGGGCGCCCTCGGCCAGCGGCTGCTGGAACGCCCTCGCCGCCATCAAGCCCGCCATGTGGGCCGCGTCGTACATGACATACGCCCCGACCTCGTCGGCGACGCGGCGCACCCCTGCCACGTCGTAGGGGAAGAGGTTCATGCTGCCGCCGACGAGAATCAAGCGCGGGCGGACGCGTCTCGCCAGCCGCGCCAGCGCGTCCAGGTCGACCGCCATGCACGCATCGTCGTAGGGGACATCGTAGACTTGGAGGCCATAGAGGCCGGCCGCGCCCATGCCGTGGTGGGTGGCATGTCCCGCCGCCTGGGTGGAGAAAGCCAGGATGGTATCGCCGGGCTTGGCGCAGGCCATGAAGGCGTAGAGGTTCGCCAGCGAGCCGCTCCCGACGCGGTACTCGACGTAGCGGCAGTTGAAGAGTTCCTTGAGCAGTTCGGTGGCGATGATCTCCAACTGCTCGGCGTACTGCATCCCCGTCTCGTACTTGTCGCCGGGGTAGCCGAGGCTGGGGCGGCTGCCGACCGTCGAGCTGAGGAGGCGCGCGGCGCGCGGGTTCATCATGTTGGTGCCCGCGTACAGGCTCAGGCACTCGTGGTCCATGGTCTGCTCGTGGCGCTGGAGCAGCCGGTGGACCTCGCGTTCCAGTTCATCCGACGACAGGGTGCGATAGCGCTCCGCCTGGGCCACGATGGCGGCTTCCAGCGCTTCCGGCACCCAGGGGCGGGCCTCGACGCGACTTGTGATCATGCGAACTCTCCTTCTAGCGGCCGATCGTCGGGTCCTTGATGTACACGCCCAGCCGCAGCGAGTCGAGGACGTCGTCCCAGACCGGGTCGATGCGCGCGCGGTCCTCCGGCCAGAACTCGCACGTGATGAGCGCCTGGATGCCGGCGCCGCGCGCGATGCACAGCCGGGTATAGGCCTGGCGCTGCTCGCGCGGGTCGATGAACCACGCCTCGATCCATGCCAGTTCCAGGTCGGCGCGCTTGACGGTCTTGATGTCACTCTGGAATAGGATGCCGCGCTTGTCCCCCTGCATCGCCACGGGGATGAGTTGGGCGACGGGCAGACCGCTGAAGTCGACGGGCGGCAGCCGGAGGAAGGACACGGCCAGGGTGCAGTTATCGTCAGGCGGCTCGGCGTCGTGGAACTTGATGCTGTCCGGGTCGGGCCGCACCACCCAGTCCTGGGGGAAGTCGAAGCGCACCGCGCCGCGGTCGGCGACGAAGACACGGCAACCCGGCTTGCCGGTCCAGACGTGGTCGGGCCGCAGGGTGAGCGTCTCTTTCTTCCACTTTTTCATCGCCTAGGCCAACTCCTTCCGCATAAAGACCTTCTCGACGCCGTCAGGATAGCCGCCGACGCGCCCGAACTCCTGGTAGCCCAACTTACGGTAGAAGTCAGGGGCCTGGAAGGTGTACGTGTCGAGGCTGATGACCCGGCAGCCGCGCTGCCGCGCCTCCGCCTCCATCACGTCCATCAGACGCCGCCCGACACCCTGGCCGCGCCAGGCGTCGTGGACCCAGACGAAGCCAATTTCCAGGCAGCTGCCCCACACCGTCCCTGTCACCCCGGCCACGGCCTGGCCGCCCGCATCGCGCACGAGTACGGCCAGGTCGCGGCTATCGCCAATGGACGAGGCCGCCAGGTTGGACTGGATCAGGCGGCGGCGCACGGCGAGGATGTCGTCGTCCGCGGGATCCTCGACCACGGCCCAGGTCAGGCTCGGCATGCCTGAGTTATAGCCTGTTCCTCCCGCGCGGGCAAGTCCTCACCGCACGCCCCGGTAGAGCAGCCCCAGCGCCGCCAGCAGCAACGCCGCGCCGACGATGCCGAGCGGGCCGAGGGTCTCGCCAAACAGGACGCGGGCGAGCACAACACCGGTCAGCGGTTCGAGCAGGGTGACGACGCTGGCGACCGTCGCGGGCGTCGTCCGCATCCCGCTCAGGAACACGATGTACGCCAGAGCCGAGGGCACGACGCCCAGGTAGACGAGCAAGGCCCAGCCCAGCGGCGGGTAGCTGACGACAAACCCTGTCGCCAGCGCGGCCGGCAGCAGGACCAGCGCGCCGACGGCGAAGCCAATCGTCGTCACCTGGAGCGGGTGGTAGCGGCCGGCGACGGCCCGCCCGGCCAGCGTGATGACGGCGTAGCCAAACGCCGAGCCAAGGGCGAGGGCGATGCCGAGCAGGGGCGCGGCCCCGGTCACGCCGTCGAGCCGCACATCGACGAGCAGCGCCGTGCCGACGATGGCGCAGCCGAGGGCGAGCAGCACAGCGCGGGTCAGCCGCTCGCCGTGCAGCCCGACCGACATGACGGCCACCATGACCGGCGCGGTGCACAGGGTGACGAGGACGGCCACCGAGACGCCGACGCGGGCGATGGCGGCGAAGTAACAGACCTGGTAGGCGGCCAGCATGACGCCGAGGAGGCCGATGACGGCCAGGTCGCGGCGGTAGACGTGGAGCGCCTTCGGGCCGAGGAGGAGCCAGGTGGCGGGCAGCAGGACGGGCGTCGCCAGGGCCAGGCGGAAGAAGCCAATGGACAGCGGCGTGGTGGCGCTCAGGCTGTAGAGCGCGCGGGTGGTGACACCGACCGTCCCCCACAGGACGGCGGCGAGCATGATGAGCAGCAGCCCGTGCCGCGACTGGACGCGGGCGCTCGAAGCGTAGCGCATGGGAGGGTATCCTTTCCTCACAGCAATGGTTGGGATAACAGGTGTGAGGGCAGGATAGACACGCGGACGAGCCAGGCTCGCGCCTGGCGGGTGTCACATGGCGAGGTCGGCCTGCCCTAGCGGGCGGCCGGGGGGGGAAGGATAAAGGGGTGAGTGTTGCGCATGGCCGTATTGTAGCACAACAGCCCGCGCCTACGCAACTCGGCGCGGCGCGTACTTGCCCAAAGCCAGGGGCTGGAGTACACTTGCGACCATGCTCGCGCCTGTCGCCCCCGCCGCCCAGGCGGCATTCCGAGGACATGCCCGCCGTCTCACCGCCGTGATCGGCCTCCTGGCGCTCCTGGCCCTGGGGCCGCTGGGGTGCGCATCGACGCCCACGCCCCAGCCGGTGAGCGTCGCGCTCCCCTCACCAACCCTAGCCCCGCCCACGGCGACGGCCGTTCCGCCGACGCCGACCGTCCCGCCGCCCACGGCGACATCCACTGTCTCGCCGACGCCCGTCCCGCCGACCCTGACGCCGACGCCGTCCGTGACCCCCACGCCCACGCGGCCCGCCGGCGTCCGGCGCACGCCCTCGCCCGACCAGCCCTTGCTCGTCCTCGTCAGCGGCGACTCGTTCGCCCAGCCGGTGGGCGTCGATATGGACCGCTACAGCGCCAGCCACCAGCTGGTGCGCCCGCAGCTCGACTTCAAGATCTCGTCGGGGCTGGCGCGGCCCGACTTTTTCGACTGGCCCGCCCACATGCGCGACCTCATGAGTAGCAATCCGGCCCCCGAAGCCGTTATCTTCTTTGCTGGGGCCAACGACACGCAGAATATGTGGGTCGGTGAGACGCTGGCGACGGGCACGACACCTGAGTGGAAAGCGGAATACGCGCGGCGGGCGGGGACGCTCATGGACGCCGTCGGCGAGGGCAAGGCGCGGCTGTACTGGATCGGCATGCCCATCATGCGCGACCCGTGGCGCAACGACTACTCAGTGGCCATGAACGAGGCCATCAAGACCGCCGCTGCTACGCGGCCCTGGGTGTCCATCGTGGACATCTGGGACTTGTTTAGCGACCAGGACGGCCGGTTCGCTCTGGAGCTACCCGACTACCAGGGCAAGGTGGTTCGGGTGCGCCAGGATGACGGCGTCCACCTGACGCTGCCGGGCAACGAGTGGGTGTCGTTCGAGGTCTACAAGCGGATGGCGCGTGATTTTGGCTTCGCCGTCCCGTGACGAAGGGGGGAGTACCATGAGCCGCGCACGAGGCGTTCGTTTATCCCTGACCCTGCTGGCCCTGGCCGTGCTGCTCGGCGGGGCCGTGTCCGCCCACGCTGCCGCGTTCACCGAGCGGGCCACGGCCTATCGCGCCGCGCCCGCCGACGAGACGCCTGCCGCGCCCACGCCGCGCCGCCTCATCACCCCCGATGCCCCGCTCAACGTGCTCGTGGCGGGCGACTCGTTCGCCCAGCCCCTGGCGACCGAGTTGAACCGCTACGCCCGCCGCGACGGCCTGATGACCACCCGCCTCGACTTCCGCATCTCGTCGGGCCTGGCGCTGCCCAGCTTCTTCAACTGGCCCGCCCGCCTGACGATGCAGATGACCGGCGACGCCACGCCCGAAGCCGTCGTCTTCTTTGTCGGCGCCAACGATATGCTCAACATGTGGAACGGCAGCGCGTGGGTGGCGCGCGGGACGCCGGAGTGGAAGGACGAGTACGCCCGCCGCGCCGCGACGATTATGGACATCGTGGGTGACAAGGGCGCGAGCCTGTACTGGGTCGGCATGCCCATCATGCGCGACGACTGGCGCACGGCGGCCATCCTGGCCCAGAACCGCGCCGCGCAGGAGGAGGCGGCCCTGCGGCCCTGGGTCCACTACGTCGACGTCTGGCCCCTGTTCACCGACGACAATGGGGGCTACGCCGCGACGCTGCCCAACGCG
The DNA here is from genome assembly GCA_964557745.1 of uncultured Anaerolineales bacterium. Classification (GTDB taxonomy): domain Bacteria; phylum Chloroflexota; class Anaerolineae; order Epilineales; family JAHCIE01; genus JAHCIE01. The sequence continues at coordinate 3,742 of CAZLBQ010000081.1, read as the reverse complement.
ACGGGCCAGTGGGTCCAGGTGCGCCAGGCCGACGGCGTCCATCTGACGTGGGCCGGCACGGCCTGGGTGGCCGAGCGCGTCTACGCCGCCATGCAGGGCGAGTGGAGCACCGCCAGTGTCGCCGACGCGACGGTCTCCGCCCAGCCCACCCCCGCCCCCACCGCCATGCCCGCCCCGCCACCCCAGAAGTCCAAGAAGGATCGGAAGTAGGCGATGAATTATCTCGACCGCCTCACCATTGAACCGGGCAAGCGGAGTGGGAAACCCTGTATTCGCGGGCTGCGCATCACGGTCACGGATGTGCTGGAATACCTGGCGGCCGGCATGACTGAGGACGAGATTCTCCAGGACTTTCCGGACCTCGAGCGCGAGGACATCCGCGCCTGTCTAGCCTTCGCCGCCGACCGTGAGCGGCGACTGGCGGTAGTGGCAGAGTCAAATGCCCAGATAAACTGAAGGTCGGCCGATCACACCCCTGTCGCCAGTAGCATCTTGCCGAGCTTTTCCTTATACTGCTTGACAGCTTCTTTGTTGACAGTGCGATAGAAAGCGGGCCAGTTCTGCCTCAACTCGGTACGTTTGAAAGTCATCACCATTACGTCGGGCTGTATCGCACCTCGGAACAAGTAGACTCGGATCTCCTCACCATTGGTGACAATGTAGTATGGCACGGAGAGCCACATGGCGTAGCCTCGGGCTTGACCAACGGCATCCTCCGTCAGTATCTTCTCACTCTTTTTGGCCTCAACGATTAGAAGGGCATCCTCTTTTGCCCGACTCAGGCCATCAAACAGTACGAAGTCCGCCTCTTTATTGACTTTTCTCACGCCCTCATACATCTGGACGGGGAAGCCGACCGCGAAGTCATCTTCCTTGAAGCCCAACGCCTCTATCAAGGGTATGACGAAGTAATATTCAACCTCGCGTTCACTCTCAAATACGCGCTGCTCGATCATTATGAACCAAGAGTCAGGAGGAGTAGGTATCGCTTCCTCAGCGACTTGCACCTGAGTCACTGCAGCGGGCAGTTCAGGTTCGATGTAAGACAGAACTATCCATTCATCTTTGGCTTCCGTTCCGAATTCCACGTCATCGATATTCAGCATAATCGATCGCTGGTGAAGCGCATCCTTGACTTGCTGTACCCGATCCTTTGTACGGCGCTCGAAGCCGAACTTGTCCCAAAAAGTAGCGCTCTTTAGACGTCGCTGACGCTTCGGAGTCGCCAGGATAGACTGAAACATCTCTTCCACGACGTCAGAGACAGTTTGCTTGGGCATGACGATCCCCCCTTGAGTAAATGATTGGAGTCCTGAAAGGAAGACCTTATGAAGCGCGATAGGCTTGTGTGTTTGGGATTTTACAACTACTACAATTAATTGTCAACACGTAGGTACATGCTCGGCACAGCCAAGCGTGCGACGTATTCCTAAGCTGTTGTGGACCAATTACACCTCTCGCAGCCATAGCGGCTCCAGGGCCGCGATCTCCGCGTACACAGGGGAGTAGGGGACGTGGGCGCCGGGCAGGTAGCCGGTGCTGATGAGGAACTCCCCGACAATCTCCCCTCCGGTAAAGACAAACGTCTGCTTGAATAGCCGCTGCCACGCCTGCGACGTCTTCCTCACGAACGACCATCGTCTGGACCGTTTCTCCGCGATAACCGTTGAAGTCCTCTAGCTCACCTAGGACTAAAAACCCCTTAGGAAAATCAGCAGAATAGGCGGGTTGCCTGTCAGGAGTACTGAGGCAGCGGCCTCTACTATAGAGGGGATCGCAAGGAGGCTCAGTATGACCATGCTTGGGCCGACGTCCGCGGTGGGCCGATCTGACTCATCTGACGAGTCGCGCCCGTCGTCCATAGACATCGTGCTGGGGGTGGCGTCGTTCGCCCTCTTCGGGTGGGCGATGGCAGTGATCGAGGCGCTGCGCTGGTGGACCCCTCCGCTAGGCGGCATGCTCACGGGGGTGTGGCTCCTGATGGGCTGGCTCGGCACGAGCGCCTTGGTGGGGACGGCATGGGCGTTGCGGTTCCCGCGCTGGTCCTACCCGTACCTGAGTCTAGCCGCCGTCTTTGCTCTGCTGTATAGTACGGCGCCGATGCCCCGCCTGCCTGTGCTGGGTGACGACATCCATCAGGCTGGGTTCTGGGGCTGGCGGGCTTTCGTTCCGCTCGGTATCGCGCTGGCAGGGGGACTGCTCGCGTCTCGGTCGCTCAGGCCGTTACAGGCTCTGGCGCGCCACGTGTGGTGTGACTGGACACGGGTGACTTTCGCGCTGTATGGGGTCATGCCACTCGTGATGTGGGTGGTGCGAGACGAGACGCGGGGTGTCTATCCCATCGTCCATATGGCGGTCACGACGACGCTGCTGACAGGGGCGCCCTGGTCTATATGCTCGCATCGGATGTCCGCCTCCGGGCGGCCGCACTGCTCAGCGGCTTTACCTTTAGTGCATTGGCCGCCATGACGGGGAGCGCGGTGTACTGGCATGGTAGGCTGGAGCCGTGGATGCATGGGCCACCCGATCAGTGGTACGACATCCTGCGGCGGGGACTTATCCAACTTCCCCTGTGGTGGGCCGTGCTCCTGGCGCCAGCTCTGCTTGGCGTCTTGCGGCAGGTGGTGCGAACCCAGCAAGCGGCGAGATAGCCATCAGGAATGCCGTCTCATTGTCCTAACCGGCTCTGAGCCAATGGACAAGCGAGGGAACGCCAGGAGGTACCGATGCTGAGAACAACCCACCGAAAACCTGGCTGGATCTTTTATCCCGGCTGGATCGCGTTCACGAGCATCAGTATGCTGATCGCTTGGGCTATCGCCTGGGCCATCATAGCCCAAATTGTGAGAGTCGTCGGCGCCACGATGCTGGTGAGCGGCCAGCGCCATATCACGGAAGACTTTCTGGGCTTGCCCGTTCTCGTGCCAGTCCTGGGTCTGCTCACCGGCCTGCTACAGTATCTCTTGCTTCGCGGCTACCTGCCGCGGATGAGTTGGTGGATAGCGGCAACGCTTCTCGGTTGGCTGCTGTTGTTCGCGGTTGGCCTCCTCTCGGCCCGCTTCTCTGTCACCATGCCTCCCGCTCTTGCCGTGGCGCTGGTTGCCGGGCTGGTTGGGTTACCGCAATGGTTGCTCCTGCGTCGGCGTGTCAGCCACGCTGGCTACTGGATGTTGTCGAGTGTCCTCGGTTGGGGAGTCGCCCTGCTGCTGGTCAACGGCCCCATTTCGAGCCAACAGGATGTGCTGGCTGTCGCGCTGCTGCCACCTATCGCTGGCAGCATGGCCTGGTGGTTGCTCCTCGACAAGCTGCCGCACAGCGAGAGCGTTGAAGTCCTCTAGCCCCGCAGCCAGGGCGGCGACAGGGCTACAATCTCCGCATAGACAGGGCAGGCAGGGACGTGGGCGCCGGGCAGGTAGCCGGTGCTGATGAGGAACTCCCCGACAATCTCTCCCCCCGTAAAGACAAACGTCCGCTTGAATAACTTCCGCCACTCCTCCCGTGTCAGCGGGTGATGGGCGTCCAGCCAGGCGGCGAACGAGCCGTGCTGGTCGCAGAGGACGCGCAGCCGCCGCGCGTTCTCGATGATCGCCTGGACCTTGAGCCGGTTGCGGACGATGCCCGCGTCGGCCAGCAGCCGCGCGACATCGGCCTCGCCATACGCGGCGACGATGTCGAGGTCGAAGCCGTCGAAGGCGCGGTGGAAGGCGTCCTTCTTTTTGAGGATGGTCAGCCACGACAGCCC
>CAZLBQ010000080.1:2031-15745 GCA_964557745.1 uncultured Anaerolineales bacterium | reverse complement strand
TGCCGTTGACCGCGCCCATGTCGCCATCCCCAAACCGTTTGACGTTAAAGTCGAATACTGTTTTAAGGGCAGACGTCACGTGGTCGGCGGGGACGATGGGCGGCAGGCCCGTCGCGTCGGCGTACCACTGGCCCGCCAACTGGTCGGCCATGATGCTGTCGGAGTGCGGGCCGCCGCTCGTGTCGTACAGGTAGTATCGTCCGTTCCACAACTTCGTCTCGAATGACGCCTTGCCCGTCTCCAGCCACGCTGCGTAGCGCGCCAAGGCGTCCTGGTCGCCCACTAAGCGCCCCATTGCCACTGCCGCCTCGAGCGCTGCCAGCCACAGCCCACCCGCGTAGGCGCTGGCCCCCTTCATCGACCACGTGTCGTAGGTCTGGTCAGGCAGCCCGTCGTGGTCGGGCAGGCCGTCGCCGTCGCGGTCGAAGGTGTGCAGGTAGTCAAGGGCCTGGACCACGTCGCGCCAGGTGTCGCGCACCAGGCTCTCGTCCTTCGTCATGACATAATCACGCCAGACCTGGAGGACGAACTTGCTGTTCAGGTCCTTCCAGATGTTGATGTCCTGGAAGTGGTAGGCGTTGGGCTTGAGGAACGGCGACTCGCCCGGCATCCCGACGTCGTGGGGCAGCGCCCCCGCCACCTTGCGCAGCGCCTGCTTCTTGCTCCACTCGACCGTCACTTGCGTCGGGTCGCTCTGGGGAACGGTCGCAGCGAAGTCGCGGATGATGCTCTGCTCTAGCTCCGGCCACAGTAGCGCCAGGGCGTACGAGGCGTAGAAGTTGACGTCGAAGGTGTTGTAGAAGGGGTAGTCGTAGCACTCCATGAACGCGAAGTGACCGACGTCGCGGGGCGCGCCGCGTGTCGCCGGGCCCGCCCCGCCGTCCACGCGACCATTCTCCCACACCGTCCCGCCGTCCACAAGGTAGTAGAGTTCATTGAACAGGGCCGTCTTGTACCAGTCGGGGCGCGCCGTGTCCTGGAGGATCGGCCTCTGCCAGGTGTCGATCTGCGCCTCCCAGGAGTCGCGCTGCCGGATACCGTCGGCGGCGATGGCCCAGGCGGTGCGGCCCGTCGTGCCGTAGAACTTGGTGTAGCGCTTGTACCATTGCGTCCCGTCGCCGAACTCCGTGATAGGGAAGTCCCAGGCCAGGGCGAAGGGGATGGCGCGCGTCTCGCCCGGCTCCAACTCGACCTGGACGGCTAGCGCGCCCGCCAGCAGTTCCTGGCGCGCGGCGGGGGTGCGGTCGTCAACGTTGCGCAGCCGCCCTGCCGTGGCGAAGTCGCGCCACACCGCCCCGGCGTCGCCCAGCGCGAAGCGCGAGTGGTAGGTGACCGTGACGCCCGGCTGGTCGGGCGTCACAATGGCGAAGGAGCCGTCCCACTCGTCCGTGACCTTGTCGCCGGTGCGCGTCATCACCAGCCCCGTCAAGCCGTCGCGCTTAAGCGCCTGGTTGACATTCCCGCCCTGTACGTCGCGCCCCCACTCGCGCCCGACCATGTTCTGCCAGGTGAACATGACGCTGACCGTGGCCGGCTCGTCCGTCGGGTTCTCGACGGTCCACTCGAAGACACCCACCGGGTAGCTGCTCTCCCGGTAGTTGCCGGGGATGACGGGCGAGAACTGCTTCTGCGTCAACTTGACGGGGACCTTCTCCCAGTCGTAGACGTACCACGCCTTGGGGAACAGGCCGTGGTACGTCCCCGCGCCGACCGGCCAGTCCCAGTTCCAGGCTTCGAGGCTGTTGGGGCGCAGCGTGGACAGGACGTGAGCCTGCTTCTCGGCCCCCTGCTGGACGAAGACCGAGAACTGGTTGGCGGGCACGGGTTGGAAAGTGTGCTTCCCGATGTCCAGGTGCCAGCGGGCGAAGTCGCCGCGTGGAGTGCGGCCAATCGACCCCGCGCCCAGCCCGCCCAAGGGGACGCCACCCCACGGCCCATCGTCGACGATCTTGTACTCGACGCGGGGCTTGCCCGCGTTTGGGTAGGGCTGGCCGAGGGGGCGGGACCAGGCGGCGGCGGGGATGGCCGAGGCCGCGGTACGGGTGTCGGGCTGAGCAGGGGCGGTCATGGTCGTGGCCTTTCCGGGGATGGTGAGCAGGGTCATGGAGTACGGGGCAAACGTGACGCTGTCCAGGCGGGTCAGGTCGGCCTGCGGCTGGGCGGGGTGGCCCTGGTCGAACAGGCGGACCTGCGCTGCGCCAGATGGCTGGAAGCCGAGGGCGGTGACCGGGCGGGTGACGGGACGGTCGGTCAGATTGTTGACGAGTACCGTCAGGGCATCGCCCTTGAGCGCCGCGTAGGCGTACAGGCGCGGCGTGTCGGACTGGGCGGCGACCAGGTCCTGGCCGAAGTCCTTGACCATCTGGTACACATAGTACGACGGGCGCGCCTCGAAGCGGCTGAGCAGGCCGAAGCCGCCTACCGAGCCGCTGGACGCCAGACTGAACTGGGTGACGAGGTCGACGCGCCCTTGGATAAGCCGCGCCAGGACGTCGCCCAGCCACAGGGCGTTGTTGAACGTGTCCGTCCCCGTCTCGCCGCCCGTCGCGCCGGTCCAATGGGAGTTGAACTCCGTGACGGCGATGGGCAGGTCGCGGCCCGTCGTCTCGCGCACAGCGGCGCGCAGGTTGGTAACGAGGTTATCCCAGCGCGGCGCGTCGGCCAGCAGCTGGTCGAGGGTCGCCGCGCCTGCGCCCTGTTGGACGGGGAACGGGTAGCGGTGGACGGCGACAATGTCCACCAGGTCGCCGTTGGCCTTGAGGAACTCGCGCAGCCAGTCGCGGCCGTTCTTGTCCTTCGGGTCTACCGCTGGTTCGCCTGTGAACTGGTGCGTGTCCGGCCCGACGAGCTTGATGGTCGGGTCCTTCGCTTTCAGGACCTGGGCGAAGCGCCGCCACTCCTGGTTATAAAACTCGGTGTCCCAGCGGGGATCGGCGGGCGCGTAGAGGCTCGGCTCGTTGCCGATGCTCCAGTACTGGACGTGGTAGCCCTTGCGCTGGGTGTAGTCGAGGATGGCAGCGGCCAACTCGGGTGTGCCGCCGCGCAGCCGCACGCTGATGAGCGGCTCGGCATGGATCCGCTGCGCTAGGGCGATAAACTCGTCCACTTGCTGGGGCGTCATGTCGTTCTCGTCGCCCCAGTTGCCGCCCGGCCAGCGGATGACGGTCAGCCCCGACTGGTCGACCAGCGGCAGGACGTCGGTCGAGAAGCCGGCCCACGGCCCGTGGTTCGTCCCCAGCGCCAGGCGGCTAGCCTGGCCCAGGCGGTGTGTCACGTCAACTGCCACGCCAGGCGGTGGGGTTGGGGTAAGCGTGACCGTCGGCGGCGCGGGGGTGGTGGTGGGGGACGGCGTGGGCGTCGGAGGGAGAGGCTGGCTCTGGCACGCAGCCAGCAGGCCGACCAGCGCCAGGGCAACGAGAACACAGTAACGGTGAGACATAGAGGTCTGAGTCGTCAGCCAGACCCGACAGGTTCTAAAAACCTGTCAGGTCGTCGCATGCTGGGCCAGACCTGACAGGTTTTTAGAACCTGTCAGGTCTTCAGGTAAGCCTACTTCTCCACACCCGTAATGACCACGCCCTGCATAAACTGGCGCTGGGCGAGGAAGAAGATGATGACCGGCAGCGCAATCGCCATCAGGGCCGACGCCATCGCCAGGCCGGGGAAGCGCGAGAAGGTGCCAACGAGCTTGCCCAGACCGACGGAGATGGGGTACAGGTCCTCCTTGCCGACCAGGTAGACCAGGGGCGTGAAGTAGTCGTTCCAGACAAAGAAGAAGTGGAACAGCGTCACCGCCGTGATAGCCGGAATAGCCTGCGGCATAATCACCGACCACAGGATGCGCAGCGGGCTGGCCCCGTCGATCATCGCCGCCTCGTCCAACGCGCGCGGGATGGTCAGGAAGTACTGGCGCAGCAGGAAGACGTCGTAGGCGTTGGCGAAGAAGGCCGGCACCAGCAGCGGCAGCCACGTCCCTGTCCAGCCGATCTTGGTGAAGAAGATAAACAGCGGGATGATGGTCACCTGGGCGGGCAGGACGATGGTCGAGATCAGGATGACGAACAGGATATTCTTGCCGGGAATATCGAACCGCGCGAAACCGTAGGCGACGGCGATACACGACAGCAACGTCCCCAGGGTGCTGATGATGGCAATGACGAAGGTGTTGCGGAACAGCAGCCCGAACTGGACCTGCTGCCAGGCCTCCGGAAAGTTCTTGAACTTTGGGTCAAAATAGTAGACCGGCGACAGGGTGCGGTAGCGGCCCTGCCAGGTGAACGGGCCGGCCTCCGGGTTGGCCGGATCGACGAAGTCGCTGTCTTCGCGGTGCGGTGCGATCAGGGCAAGCTGCTTCATACCCTGCTCGGTAGGCACGTTGTACAGCGGGTACTCCTGGCCCTGGTAGGTGTAGGTCCGTAGCGAGGCGGGCCACAGGGGGGCGTTTTGCGCCGACAGTTCGGTGTCGTCCTTGAAGGCCGTCGAGATCATGTAGCCGAGCGGCATCAGGAATACCGACAGCAGCATCAACCCGAACAGCGTGATGCTGGCCTTGGCCATGAAGCCGCGCAGTTGCCGGTTCAGGGTCGAGGACGAATAGGAACGGGAGGTGGGTCGCGCGGTGGCAGCTGCCATAGTCGCCTCCTCAGTCGCTCGCGTAGTAGACGAAGCGCTGCCCGACCGTGAACAGGAGAACCGTCAGCACCATGACGATGATGAACAGCGTCCAGGCCAGCGCGCCCGCGTAGCCCATCTCGTTAAACACGAAGGCCGTGCGGTATAGGTTGAGGTTGTAAAACATCGTCGCGCCCTGGGGGTCGCCGTTGCGCCCGCCGACGAGCATGGCGACGACGAAGTACTGGAACGCGTAGATGACGCCCAGGGTAAGGTTGTAGAAGATGACGGGCGAGATCATGGGGACGGTGATGTTGAAGAAGCGCTGCGGCGCGCTCGCCCCGTCCACGATGGCCGCCTCGTACAGTTCCGTTGGTACCCCTTGGAGCGCGGCGAGCAGGATGAGCATGCTATTGCCCACCCCCCATAGGCCAATCAGGTTGAGCGCCCACAAGGCCCAGGCCGGGTCGCTCAGCCAGCGCGGCCCCTCGATACCAAGGGCCCCCAGCGCCAGGTTGATCCAGCCTGACTGCGCGTTGAGGACGCCCTGAAACACCATGACGGCCGCCACCACCGGGATGATGGTCGGCATGAAGAACAGGGTGCGGAAGAAGTTGGAGCCGACCAGGTGCTTGGAGTTGACCAGAACGGCGAACGTCAGCGGGATGATCAGCCCCAGCGGGACGGCGATGAGCGCGAACTTGATAGTCACGCCCATCGATTGGGCCACCTGGGGGTCGGTCAGCATGCGCTGGTAGTTGGTCAGGCCAATCAGCTTGATCTCGTCGGGTTTGACGAGATTGTAATCGGTGAACGAGTAGTAGAGCGTGGCGAGAATGGGCAGGCCGGTAAAGAACAAGAAGCCCAGCAGCCAGGGACTCAGGAAGAGCAACCCCCAGCTATACTCGCGCTTCTTCGCCTTTGACACCCCTGTCTTGGCGGGGGTTTTGGCCTGGACCGACGCCTCGCGGGCGACTGTCATAGCGGAATCCTCCTTCGTCCCCGGAACCTCTCCGCACGAGGGCAACGCGTGCATTGCCCCTACGCCGAATGGTGCGCTCTCTCCTTCCCGGCCCCTGCGCAGACGGGGAGCAGGGGCCGGTGACGAAGGAGGAGAGGACTAGCGCGCTTACTTGGGCGCGGACTTGTACGCGGCGTCCAGGTCGCTCTTGAGCTTGGCGATTTCCTGGTCCACGTTCAGGTTGGGCTGGCTGTCCAGCGTCGTGCGGAACTTGCCAAATAGGTCGTTGGCCTTGACGAGGTTGGGCAGGCCGGCTTCGTGGTTGGGCAGGTCGGGGTACTTCAACATCTCTTGCGCTACGGCCCAGTTGATCTTGTTGGGCGCAGTGCGCTCGTCGTAGGACTTGAAGAACTCGGCCTGGTCCTCGACCTTGGCAGGCATACCGCCGTAGATCTGGTAGAGTTCCTTGTCGACCACCATCTTGCTCATCACGTCGAAGGCGGCGTCGGGTACCTTGCTGCCCTTCATGATGGCGAAGGTGTCGCCGTGCAGCTTGGCCGTGATCTTACCATCCACCGTCGGCATGACGGCGATGTCCCACTTGAGCTTCTTCATGTCGAAGCAGCAGGTGTACCAGGTGTGGGTCATGGCCATGGCGACGTTGCCCGACGAGAACGGGTTGCCCTTGGCGAGCAGGTCGCTGTTCTGGTAGTCGGCGTTGGGCATGAAGTTGCCCTTCCACACCGCATCGTAGTACCACTTCCAGGCCTTGGTCCAGTTGTCGGGGATGACAGCGCTGCCCTTGTCGTCGACCGGCAGGCCGCCGCCGAAGAGGACCGCGATGCCGCGCCCGTCGGTGTACTGGATGAACGAGCCGAACTGCTTGATGCTCTTGGCGTCAAACTTCGGGTCGGTCGCGTCCGCGCCGTTCTTGTCGACGGTCAGCTTCTTGGACAGCTCGGCGAACGTGTCGAGGTTCCAGTCCTTGCCCTGATACTTGTCGCCCACCTTCTGCGGCGGGTAGGGCATGCGCGCTTCGTCGAACAGCGCCTTGTTGAAGTACACGAACGACGGGAAGAGCGCGAACGGGATACCGACCTGCACGCCCTCGTCTTTGGTGAAGTCGAGCAGGTTCTTGTCGTAGGCGTCGAGCTTGAAACCGGCCTTCTGGGCCAGTGGGGCGATGTCGAGCCAGGCGCCCGAGAAGCTGGCGCGGCCGGCCTTGCCGACGGGGCCGACGATGTCGGGCGGGTTGCCGGCGGCGATCATGGCCTTCAGGGTGTCATACGATTCAGGGTTGTGGACGACCTGGAGGACGAGCTGGATCTTGTCCTGGGACTTGTTGTACTTCTCGACCCAGGCCTGCTCCTTCGGGATGACGTCCTTGTCGCCACCGGCGCCGAGACCAACGTACCACACAACGCGGGTACGGCCGGGCATGGGCGCGTCACCGAAGATGACGGTGGGCGGTGGGGTGTTGGTGGGTGGGACGGGAGCCTTGGTCGCCTCAGCGGCCTTGGCAGCCGGGGTGTCCGTCGCCTTAGCGGCGGCTGCTGTCGTGGCCGTAGGGGCGGCCGCCTTGGGGGCCTCAGTGGGTTTAGGCGCCTCGGTCGGCTTGGGCGCCTCAGCCGGTTTCTGCGCGGCGGGCGCCGCGGTGGGGGCCGCGGGCGCGGGAGCCGCCGCGCCACCGCACGCCGCCAGGATCACGGCGACGAGCAAGAGGGCGAACACGAGTATCAGGGTCTTACGCATGGTGAGAGTCTCCTTCTCTCCTCCTCAACGAGGATATTCGGGGCCGGTCATCAACGACTGCGGACAGGTGTTGTGTTGGCGAGCCAGCTACCTCCTTCACGGACAGTCTCTAGAATGCGGTGCGGCACGAACTGCGGATGACGAGTTCGGTGGGCAGGACGACCCGCCGTGGTCGCGGGTCGGGTTCCTGGATGAGATCGATGAGCATCTCGACGGCGGTTGCGCCGAGCCGCGTCACGGGCTGGCGGACCGTGGTGAGCGGCGGGTCGTGGCGCGCTGCCATTGGCAGGTCGTCAAAGCCGATCATACCGATGTCGTCGGGGACACGTTTGCCCGCCTCCCGGATGGCGCGGATCGCGCCCAGCGCCATCATGTCGCTGGCAGCGAACACCGCATCGGGGTCGAGGGGCAGCAGGCGCTGCATGGCGGTGTAGCCGCCTTCCTCGGTAAAGTCGCCGTTGGCGATGAGCATCGGGTCCGGGAGGATGGCGCGCGCCTTAAGGGCCGCGCGGTAGCCTTCGAGGCGATCGACGCCGACCGTCATGTCCAGCGGTCCGGTAATCGTGGCAATGCGGTGGTAGCCCAGGCGCAGCAGGTAGGAGACGGCTTCGCGCACAGCGTCGCGGTTGTCGACATCGACATAACTCACACGGTAGTCGGTGGGGTGGCGGCCGACCAGGACGAACGGCTTCTTGTGCTCGGCCAGAGCCTGGACCAGCGGATCGTTGCCCAGCATGGACGACACGATGACGCCGTCGATGAGGCCGCTCTGGAGAATCTGGTGGATGGTGCGGCGCTCGTACTCCGGCTCGGCCAGCCAGAGCATGACCGAGTGGTCGTGGGCGTTGCACGCCGAGGTAATCCCCTGGATGAGGATGGGGAAGTACGGGTCTGTGAAGAGCGCTGCGACACCAGTGGGAATGACGAGGCCGAGGACGCGGGTGCGACCGGCGGCCAGGCCGCGCGCGGCGAGGTTGGGCTGATAGTTGAGCTTCTCGACGATGGCAAGGACGCGGGCACGCGTGTCGGGGTCGACATTGGGGTGATTGTTGATCACCCGGGACACTGTCGACCGCGAGACGCCAGCTTGTTTGGCGAGTTGTTCGAGCGTGAGAGACATGACCGCCACGTCTTTCGGCCCCTGCATCGTGGGAGCGCTCCCATCATCAGTCACAAGAAAATGCCTTCGTCAGCCACCCCGCATTCCAATCAGCTCTCTAGACAAAGTCTAGTACAGCTTTAGGCAAGGCTTATCAACAGACTCGGCACGTACCGCTAACTGACCGCCACTTGCTCCACTGCAAAGCGGACATCAATTTCGAGGCCAGTGACCCACCATGAACACCGGGTCAATGGCGCTGTCTCTTTCTATGGGAGCGCTCTCATCATACCGCAAAAACTTGACCTTGTCAAGAGGGTGGTGCGGGAATTTTGAGAAATGATCGCGACGTCCAGGGGAAAATTCCCCCCGCGCCGGGCGTCCCATTTCCCAGCGCGGGGGTTCCTTAAGGAGGAAGATAAGGACTATGGAGGCTGCCAGGAGAAGACAGGCCCTGTCTCCTCCTGGCGCAGGACTAGGACTGGCTCACCGGCAGCTTCGCATCCTTCCAGGCGTTGAAGCCGCCGCTGATGCTCTTGACATTGGTGTAGCCCAGGAGGTTGAGGGCTTCCAGGGCGAGGCCACCGCGATGCCCAATCGCGCAGTAGACGATGATGGGCGCGTTCTTGTCGGTCGGGAGCTTGTCGAGGCTCTTGACCAGGGTGCGCACCGGGATGTTGACCGCGCCTTCGATCTTGCCGTTGTCGGTCAGTTCCTTCGGCTCGCGGACGTCGAGGATGAAAGGCTTGCTGGCGTCCATCTGCTCCTTGGCCTTGGCCGGAGCCACACCGTTGAAGCCGTCGGGCAAGCCGCTCAGGTACTTGTCGAGAACGGTGAACATGTCCTTGTCGACCTGGGCCGCCGTGCCCGCCTTCGGGGCCACTGGCTCGCCGGTCTTGACAGGCAGGTTGGCGGCCTTCCAGGCGTTGAAGCCGTTGCTGATGCTCTTGGCGTTGGTGTAGCCGAGCAAGTTCAGGACACCCAGCGCCAGCGCGCCGCGATGGCCGATGGCGCAGTAGACCAGGATGGGGGCGTTCTTGTCGGACGGCAGCTTGTCCAGGTTCTTGGTCAGGGTGCGAACGGGGATGTTCACCGCACCCTCAATGAACCCGTTGTCCTGGAGCTCCTTCGGCTCGCGGACGTCGAGGATGAAGGGCTTGCCGGCGTCCATCTGCTCCTTGGCCTTGGCGGGGGCGACGCCGTTGAACCCGTCGGGCAGGCCACTCAGGTACTTGTCGAGGACGACCTTCATGTCGAGGGCGGCCGCCTGCTGTGGTGCGGGCGCGGGTGCTTGCGGCTGCGGTTGGGCGGCCGGCGCCTGGGGTTGGGCGGCCGGGGCAGGCGCGGTCTGCTGCGCCGCGGGCGCGCTACAGGCGGCCAGCGCGATTACCAGGACGACCAGCAGGCCAAGCAACAGACGGGAATAGCGGGTGCGCGATTTCATTTTGAGTTTCTCCGTTGATTGTCGTGTCGTATGGATGGGTCAGGCGTTGCTTTTGGCCGTCTCGATGGGCTGTGGCTCGGCTTGGGACAGCGATTCGAGCCAGCGGGCGTGTTCGAGACGGGCGTATTCCTCGGAAACGTAGCCCGTCGTCATGGCGGGCAACGCGCCGTAGACAAAGGTGAAGTAGACATGGCCGACCAGCAGGACGGTCAGCGCTAGCATGGACAGGTCGTGTACGATGGCGACCAGCGCCAGCCGCTCCGGTCCCAACTGTCCCTTGGCGAACCACAAGGCCAGGCCCGACAGGATGATGGCGGCGAAGGCGAGAAACGTCCCGGCGTGGTGCAGCTTCTGGCCCGCGTTGATGCGGCCCTGGGGTGGCAGACCCTCGGTGTGGCCCAGAAAGTAGGCGGGGAAGCGCTTCAACCATGCCCAATCCTCGTGGGTGTAGGTGAACGACTCGCGCAGCAACTCCTTCGCGGCATGCGGGTTCAGGACGGCGTACAGCGCGGGCGTCGCCATCAGGACGACGGCGCCGATACGGTGGAGCAGTGGGCCGACCCCGCCCCAAGCCAGGAAGGAGAGCGGCGTCCATACCAGCGCCAGCCCCGTCAGCATTAGGACGATGACGGCGGGGGCGCCCAGCCAGTGGACAAGCCGCTGCGACCAGCGGTAGCGCAGGATGCGGCGCTCGGCGACAGATGGGGAAATCATCTCACTCTCCCTGCCCCTCAGCCTGGGCAGCCTGAGCGCGGTGGGCGGCCATCTCGCGGCGGTGCTCGCGGCGGGCAAACACGAACGCGAAGGCGGTCGTAATCAGGCTCAACCCGGTTAGGCCAAAGGTAGCCGGCTGGACAACGCGCTGCCAGGTGGTGACCACAGCGTTGGGCTGCGGGTTCTCCGGCAAGGCGTAGGCGCTCGGCGCGTCGGGTAGGACGGTGAGCAGCCCCAGCCCGCCCAGTTGCGTCTCGCCGTACACCTGGGCGGTCTTGTGCGTCGCCTGAATCTCGGCGACACGCTGCTTGGCCAGCGCCAGCATCTCCTCGCGCGAGCCGAAGCGCAGCGCCTCGGAGGGGCAGGTCTGGACGCAGAAGGGCGGCTGTCCGTCGGCGACAATGTCGGTGCAGCCCGCGCACTTGGACACCCGCCCGTCGACCATCTGTGGCACGCCGTAGGGGCATGCTTCGGCGCAGTAGCCGCAGCCGGAGCACTTGCCTACATCCACCGCCGTCAGGCCGTTGACCTTGCTGAGCGCGCCCGTGGGGCACACGGCGACACACGGCGCGTCGGCGCAGTGGAAGCAGCGGTGGTGGACAAACGACCCGCTCAGGTTGGGGAACGTGCCCCGCACGTCCTCGCGGACCTGGATGAAGCTCTCACCCGGCTCCAGTTCGCGGCCCGTCTTGCACGCCACGACGCACGCCTGGCAGCCGATACAGCGGCCGAGATCAAGGAGGATGGCTTGGGTACTCATGTCATGCCTCCTTAACCAGCTTGACGAAGTTCACGCGTAGCCCTGCGCCGCCAGAGATCGGGTCCAGGGCGTAGCGCGTCTGGAGGACGGCGTCGCTGGCGCCTTTCTTGTGGGCGCGGGTCAGGCCGGGCGCGTCGTGGCCGAAGCCATGCACCATGTACACGGCGTCCTGGCGGATGCGCTGGGTCGCCTTGACCTTGATGGGGCCGCTGCGCGCGCCGTCCTGGTTCTCCAGCATCACGCGGTCGCCGTTCTGCAGGCCCATCGTCTTCGCCACGTCCTCGTTCAGCCAGACCTCGTTCTCGCCGTACAGCTCGTTCAACACGGGCGTGTTCTGCGTCTTGGCGAAGGTGTGCAGTGGGTGGCGACCATAGAGCAGGCGGAAGTAGCCCTGGGGAACGTCCGCCACCGGCTCGTAGACCGGCATTGGGTCGAGCTTGTCATGGGCAAACGCCGCCGAGTATAGCTCAACCTTCTTGCTGGGCGTGGTGAATGGCGAGGTGTTGTCCTTCTCGAAGTCAGCCAGGTACGGCTTGCCCTTCTGGACGACCACGCCACCCTGCTCGCGCAGTTGGTCGAGGTTCAGGCCCAGTGAGCTGAGACGCTGGTTCAGGTATTCCTCCGCCGTCTCGAACGGGAAGAACTCGGCCAGGCCCAGGCGGATGCCCAACTCGCGAGCCATCCACCAGCCGGGCTTGCTCTGCCCTAGCGGCTCGACCGCCGGCTCGCGTAGGGCGATGTAGGGCGTCTTGTGGCCGCACGACCACAGCTCGTCGTACCGTTCGAGGTACGTCGCTTCGGGCAGTACCACGTCCGACCAGGCGATGTGGTCCTGAGGCAGGACGTCGATAGACATGACAAAGTCGAGCTTGCGCAGCGCTTCCTTGGTGCGCGGCACGTTGGGGACGGTGTGCAGCAGGTTGGTCCCGTACACGACCAGCCCCTTGATGGGGTAGGGCTTGCCTGTCACCATCGGCTCGACCAGTTCCTGGATGGCCGTCGCCCCGCGCAGGAACTTCTCGCGCGCGCCATCGGCGCGGGTCTTCCCCGTGGGTCCTGGAGGCAGACCTGCCTCCTCACCTGGCGGGGCCCCTCAGCCACCGGCGCCGCCCGTGACGGCGTAGGGGGGATGGGGGTATTCCTCGATGAACGGCGGCTTGTTGAAGTACAGTCCACCCGGCCGGCCCAGGCTGCCCAGCAGCGCGTTGAGCATGTAGACGGCGCGCAAGCGCTGGGTGTCGTTGCCATACCACACGACGTGGCGGCCGGGGACGATGACGGTTTTGGGGCGGGCGGCGGCCATGGCGCGCGCCGTCGCTCGGATCTGGTCGGCGCTCAGGTCGGTGATGGGCGCGGCCCACTCCGGCGTGAACGCCTTCACGTGTTCGGCCAGCTTGTCGAAGCCGACCGTCCACTGGGCGATGAACTCTTTGTCGTACTGCCCCTCACTGATGAGGACGTTCATCCAGGCCAGCAGCAGGGCCGTGTCGGTACTGGCCCGGATGGGCAGCCAGTGGTCGGCCTTCATGCTGACCGAGGAGTAGCGCGGGTCGACGACGATGACCTTGGCCCCGCGGCCCTTGGCCCGCGCGAAGTCCTGCATCATCGTGTTGCGGGCGTCCTCGCCGATGTGTGTGCCCAGCAGGACAATGCACTGTGTCTCATCCCAATCGACCGGCTCGTGGTTGCCGATGCTGCGCCCGAAGGTGAGCAGGGCGGCCTCTTCGCGCGGGCTGGTGCACATAGACATGGAGGGCTTGGCGGCGTTGGGCGAGCCGAACGCCTGGGGCAGGTAGTCGGTGAACCAGAAGTCGCCCGACGTGTGGCCAAAGAAGGCGATGCTCTCCGGCCCGACCTCGTCCTTGATCTTGAGCATCTTCTCGGCGGCGTAGTCCAGCGCCTCGTCCCAAGTAACTTTGCGGAACTTGCCCTCCCCGCGTTCGCCGGTGCGAATCATCGGCTGGGTCAAGCGGTCGGGGTCATACAGGAACGAGACCCCGGCCTGGCCGCGCGCGCACAACATGCCGCGGCTCTTGGGGTCCTTGGGGTTGCCGTCGATCTTGGCGACCTTGCCGTTGACGCTCTGGACCACAATGCCGCAGCGCCACGGGCACATGTCGCAGTAGTTGTACGTCGTCTTAATCTGGCCCCGCTTGTACCACGGGACCGGCACACCCAGCCGCACGAGGCTCTGGACAAAGGGGTCTAGCGCCTTGTCACTGAGGGCGGCTGCGGCCAGGGCAAGGGCCGACCCTTGCATGAAGCCACGGCGGGAAACTTTTCGTTCGGGCATACACACTCCGCAATAGGGGCCAGGGAATAGGGGCCAGGGGTCAGGGGTTAGGAACCGGCTTCTGACCACGCACTGCTGGC
>CAZLBQ010000080.1:0-1931 GCA_964557745.1 uncultured Anaerolineales bacterium | reverse complement strand
AATAGGGGCCAGGGGTCAGGGGTTAGGAACCGGCTTCTGACCACGCACTGCTGGCGACTGACCACTGCCCACTGCCGACTGCCCACCGACCACTGCCCACTGTCCACTGCTGACGCGAGCTTCGCGCTCCATAGCGCGCCGGATCAGGCACAGCGCGCTCGAAATCCACTCCTGGTCCAGGTACTCCTTGGGGATACTGCTGCACGCGCCCGCTTCCCACAGCACCTGCCGGTACTGGCGCTGCTGCTCGGGCAGCAGGACCACTGTGCGGATGCGCGCGTTGCGGCGCACCATCTCGCGCACCAGGGCCGGCGTCTCCGCCCCGACGAGGCTCCAATCCAGGAATACCACGTCGTCGCTGTTGGCCTGGGTGCGCTGCACGACCTCGCCGCGCGTTCGCGCCTGCGCGACGCTGAGGTCATGGCAGACGAGTTTGAGCGCTTCCTGGAACAGAACGCTCATCATCTCTTGCGACTCTTGGTCGGCAGCAGCGACACACACGCGAATGGGCATGAGAACCTCCTACTGGCCCCAGTATACAAGATAGGCGTGTGTTTGTCTGTCGGGGAAAGGGAAGGAGCGTGTCGGGGAAAGACCGTCAATTCTCGTCGGGGAAAGTGCTATCGCGGTGTGAGCCGGATTGACGGGGACCCGGCTCAGCGCTAGTATTCGGGCGAGGAGGAAACCCGAGATGCCGTTCCACGCCGTGCTCTTCGACCTACTCACCGCGCTTCTGGATTCCTGGTCACTGTGGAACGCTGTCGCGGGCAGCGATGAGGCCGGGCTGAGGTGGCGGCGCGCGTACCTGCGGCTGACTTATGGGGCCGGGGCGTACCGACCCTACGAGGATCTGGTGGCCGAGGCGGCTCGGACGGTTGGTCTGCCCGACACCTGCGCCGCCGACCTCGTCCGGCGCTGGCCCACCCTCCAGCCCTGGGACGACGCCGCCCCGATGCTCAACCGCCTGGCGGAGCGCATGCCATTGGGCGTCGTCACCAACTGTTCGGAGGCGCTGGCGCGTGTCGCCGTCGAGCGCGTCGGCGTCCCCTTCGCCGTCGTCGTCTCGGCGGAGCGGGCCGGCTTCTACAAGCCCGACCCGCACCCGTATCAACTGGCGCGCCAGGAATTGGGCGCGTCGGCCGCGCATACCCTCTTCGTGGCCGGCTCGGCCTTTGACATCGGCGGCGCAAGCGGCGTCGGCATGCCCGTGTTCTGGCACAACCGCCTCGGCTTGCCGGCCCCGCCCGACGCGCCCCAGCCGCTCATCGAGAGCCGCACCCTCGCGCCACTGCTTGAACTTGTCGTCCCAAGAGTCTGAGTTCGATTCTGTCGATTCTGTTAGTCCTGTCTACACACTCTCATCGAAACAGTTGTACCAGGTAGTACAGCCCGATGATGACGCCGAAGGTAACGACAACCCGCCGCAGCGTCTGGGCCTTGATGCGACTGGCCAGCCGCCCACCCAGCACCCCACCCGCGAGCGCCCCCACGGCCATCACTGCCGCCGCGCTCCAGACCACCTGTCCTGAGAAGAGAAAGAACAGCGCTGCCGCGATGTTGACGCAGAACGACACCGCCTGCTTGAGCGCGTTGAGCCGCGTCAGCGAGTCGTGGATGACCAGCCCCAGCACGGCCAGCAGGATGACGCTCAACCCGGCGCCGAAGTAGCCCCCATAGATGGACGCCAGGAAGATCGGCCCGATAACGAAGCCCTCGTGACTCGGCTGGTCGGATTGGGCCAGGCGCGCCACAATCCAGCGCCGGATGCGGTCCTGGAAGGCTAGCAGCGCCGACGCCAGCAGGATAAGAAACGGGACCAGGATGCGGAAGACCCGCTCGCCGCTATAGATGAGCAGTAGCGCGCCCACCAGCCCGCCGATGAACCCGGTGGGGGCCAGCAGCCGCAGGCGCTGCCACTGCCCCTCCATGTC
>CAZLBQ010000079.1:0-15921 GCA_964557745.1 uncultured Anaerolineales bacterium | reverse complement strand
TCTGCTCCGCCTGCGTCGCCAGAGCAGACTCCTCGCTCCGCTCGGAGTGACAGCGCAAGGTTCTGAGCAGCAAAGCGAAGGGTCTGCTCTCGCAAGGTTGGCAGAGCAGATGGCCCCGGAAGTGAAGCATGACAGTCGTACAAGTTCTCACCTTGCGTCCGCTTCGAGAAGGTATGAGTATACGGAATTCGGCGGGTGAGGCAAGCGTACCCTACTCGCCGAGAAGGGTCTGGTCGTTTTCGGCTGGAACGACCCGCGTGACCGAGAGCAACGGGATGCCCAGGTCACGGAGGCGGCTCAGCAGGCCGTACAGGGCCGCCTGGTCCGCCAGCGGCCCCACCAGGCGGGTCTCGCCCGTGGACAGGGGCGTCATCGTCAGGCCCGCGAACCACTCGGCCCGTCGCGCGTCGATATGTCCGGCGACGACAATTTCGTAGACAGGAGGGTCACCTTGCATACGGGCCTCCACCCGGCAAACCTACCACGTAACGGTCGCCTCGTCCGCCCCAACGGGTGAAGACGAGGCGGCGCGTAGCTATCACCAGACTAGCGCTAGACACTGGCGGCGTGGCCGCGGCGATAGAGGAGCGCGGCCACCCAGCCGGCCAGCGCCGACAGGATCAGGTCGCCGACGCCGAGCACGAACCCGGTCATCACGCCTCCGACTGTCGCCAACGGGGTGATCAGTTCGACGGGGATGCGGGCTTCGGGATGCGGCTCGCTGGCGCGCACGTAGTCCTGCACCGCCGGCAGACTGCCGACGCCGAGGGCGATGACGCCCAGGGCGACGACCGCCCCCAGGAGGGCCGCCACGCCGACCAGGGCGCCTGCTCGCGCCCCCTGCGCCGCGCCCTGCTCGCGGTGGATACGCAGAGTCCACCAGCCGGCCACGGCGCCCATCACGACGGCGACGATGGGCGCGAGTGGGACACCGACGAGTTGGAAGGGGGTAGCGAGCGCGACGAGGATGAAGGCCATCAGGCTGAGGATTAGAGTAGCGCGGTCCATGACAGGCTCCTTTCGCAATACACCAGCTAAGGGTGGGCAGGCGTCGGGGGGTCTTTACTCGCCCGCTGGCCTGGCTACCATCAGTGTAGCGCCAAGAAGGGTAGGTTGTCGCCTATCGGAGGATAGGGTGGGGGATAGGTTAGCGGAGACCGAGCGCCTGCGCGCGCAGCAGGGCCTCAGCGCGGTTGCGCACGCCGAGCTTGCCGTAGATGTGGTGGACGTGCCACTTGGCCGTTCCAACGGTGATGACGAGATGGTCGGCGATTTCCTGGTTGGAGCGGCCCGCCGCGAGGAGGCGCAGAATCTCAAGCTCGCGCTCGCTCAGTGGCTCGATGAGCGTGTCGGCAGTATGAGCCTGTTCAGGAGGGGGCAGTGGACGGCCTGCCTCGGCCATCCGCACCAGGGCCAGCGTCTCGTCCTCGAAGGCGCGGCGAATCTCGCCCTGCTCGGCTCGGCGGTACGCGTCCGCCCAGCGGAGGGCGGGCGCGAGTTCGCCGCGCATGAGGTGGAGGCGGGCGCGGTAGGCCGCGACACGGTCCCGCACGTAGGCGATGTCGTAGTCACGCGCCAGTTGCTCAGCCCGCCGCAACGCCGCCTCAGCCGCCGAGGCGTCGCCCTGGGTTTGCCGCGCCAGGGCCAGCCGCGCCAGGGCCTCCCATAGAATGTGCGCCCACCCGGCCTGCTCACCCAACGCGACGCTGCGCTCCAGGGCCTCGCTGGCCCCCGCCATGTCGCCCTGCGCCTCAAGCGCACCCGCCAGGGCCAGGTAGACAGCGCACGCGGCGGGCGGGTCGCCGCCCGCCAACGCTTGCTCACACACGCGGCGCGCCTCGGCGACGTCACCCTGCGCCAGCGTCGCCCGCGCCAGGTAGCCCACCACGTCGAGGCCCAGAATGGTGTTCCCAACGGCCTGGGCCAGCGCCACCGCCTCCGCGAAGGCGCGCTGGGCTTCGACCGCGTCGCCGCGCAGCAGGTGGGCAAAGCCGACGGCGTGCATCAGCCGCGCTCGCGTCGCCCGGTCGTCGTGCGCCACCAGCTCCTGGGCCGCCCGCGCCGTGTCCAGGGCCACCCCGACCGCGCCGCGCATGGCGGCGAAAGTGCTGTGATTGACGAGCAGCAGGCCCCGCGCCTCGCGGGTCGCCGCCTCGTCCGGCGGCCAGCCCTGGATGGTCGCGGCGGCTACGTCGAGATAGCGCTGGGCGGCGCGCGGGCGGCCCTTGAAGAACAGCGAGCGCGCGTAGTACAGGCTCAACTGGGGGTGGGCGCGCAAGACGTCTTCGGGCAGCAGATCCGACCACTGCGCCAGCATGGGCAGGTTGCCGCTGGGCGAGATGGTCGTGCGCGCCGTCTGGTCGATCAGGTCGCCGGCGTGTTTGAAGTCCTCGGCGGCCAGAGCGTGCTTGACAGCATCCGCCAGCAGGCCCTGGCCCTCAAACCAGGCGGCGGCGCGACGGTGCAGGTCAGCGCAATAGTCGGTGGGCAGGCCGGCGCGCAGCGAGTCGGCAAACAGGTGGTGATAGCGATACCAGCGCCGCTCGTCGTCCAGGGGGACAAGGAACAGGTTGACGTGCTCCAGGTGGTCCAGCACGGCGCGGCTATCGTCGCGCTCGGTGAGGGCATCACACAGCGGCGCGCACAGTCGGTCGAGGACGGCGGTGGCGTTGAGGAAGGCGCGTATGTCGGACGCCTGCTGTCCCAGCACCTCCTCGACCAGGTAGTCGATGACATAGCGGTGGGTGCCGCTGAAAGCGGCGATGAAGGCATCGACATCGGCGCGGCTGTGCAGCGAGAGGGCGGCCAGTTGCAGCCCCGCAATCCAGCCCTCGGTGCGGCGGTCGAGCGCCGCCACTGCCTGGTCCTGTAGGTCGACGCCATGGTGGCGGAAGAACTGGGCAGCTTCCACTTCGGTGAAGCGCAGGTCGGCGGCGCGGACTTCGGTCAACTGGTTGCGGACGCGCAGCCGGGCCAGCGGCAGCGGAGGGTCCTCGCGCGAGACGACGACCAGGTGCAGGGTGGGCGGCTGGCGGCTGAGCAGGAAGCTCAGCGCATCATGGATGGCGGGCTGGCGGAGGACATGATAGTCGTCCAGGACGAGGGCGAGGCGGAATGGCTCGCCCGTGGCGCCGTCGAGGGCCGCCAGGTCATTGATGAGCGCGACGACGACCTCTGGGAGCGCAGGCGGCGGGGACGCATCGAGCAGCGCGTTGGCCGTCGCGCCGACGTTCGGGTGGAGGCGGTGCAGGGCTTCGACGAGGTAGGTGAAGAAGCGCACGGGGTCGTTGTCGTGCTCGTCCAGGGATAGCCAGGCGACGGGTTGCCCGGTGAGCCACTCGACGACGAGAGTGGTCTTGCCGTAGCCCGCCGGGGCGGAGACCAGGCTGAGCCGCCGCCCCTGGCGCAAGCCGTCGTTCAGGTGGTCCACCAGGCGCGGGCGCGCAACAAGAGTCGGGGGCGTCGGGGGCGCGAAGAGCTTCGTCGCCAGCAAGGGATTATTCACTATCGCGCACTCCCCAGGCCAGGATGACCAGGGCCAACACGACGCTGACGACTGAGACACTGGTGTTGAAGGCCAGGCCGCCCGCCGCCCACAGCCGGACGGCGGTCAGCGAACTAACGAGGCGCGCGACGGCCATCGCCGCCACGTTGAGGGCGAGTAGCGTCGCCCGCGCCTGGGGTGCGAGTTCAGAGACGAGGGGCAGCGTCGAGACGATGCTGAAGTCCCAGGCCAGCCAGACCAGGAACAGGCCGAGCATGGCGCTGCCCAGTGCGCCCGCCAGGTGGGGGAGGAGGAGGTAAGCGCCGATGCTGACCACCAGCCCTGACAGGACGGCGCGCCGCTTGCCGATGCGGTCCAGCCACGTGGTCGAGATGCCCTCGGCCAGGAACTCGGCCAGGCAGATGATAATGGACACGACGCCGATGGCGGCGACGCTCAGCCCGAACTGGCCCTCCAGCCAGGCGGCGTAGACGATATAGACGTTCTCAATGGCGAGTACCTGGAACAGCGTGACCAGGAGGACGAGCCAGGCCGAGCGGTCGAGGTGGGCCAGGGTTGTGGTCCACCCGGCCCCTGGCCCCTGCCCGACACGGAGAGAGAGATTCTCCCTCCTCGCCGCAACGGCGAGGGGGGAAGAGGGGAGAGGTCCGGCAGGGACGCCGTCGTCTGCTCCTACCTGCCGCGAGCGCAGCGTGAGCAGCAGGACGACCACGCCGAGCGCGCCAATCATGACGAACGGCGCGCGCCAGCCATAGGCGGTGATGAGGAACCCAGCGGCGGGCACGCCGACGAGCCAGGACAGCGGCCACATCATCGCCAACAGGCCCATGATGCGGCCACGCTGGGCGTAGGGGACCGTGTCGCCAAGATAGGCCAGCACGGCCGGGTCATAGGCGGCTTTGCTCAGGCTGAGACAGGCGAAGGCGAGCAGGACGAGACCAAACGAGGGGGCAAGCAGGACCAACACCGCGCCGACCACCAGCAGGCTCAGGCCGATGATCATCCAGACACGCCGCCCAAAGCGGTCGGCCAGCGCGCCGTAGAGCGGGCTGGAGAGGTTGGCGACGGCGCGCGCCGTCAGCAGCAGGCTCGCCGTCTCCAGCGGCACGCCCAACCCGCGGCTCATGGCGGGCAGGAAGGGATAGACAACGCGCATCTGGAGGTTGAGCGCCAGCCGCGACAGCAGGATGACGGCGAAGTTCCCGCGCGCTGCCGTGGTCATCGGCGTCGTGGGGGTGGTAGCCTCTTTGATATCGGCGAGGGCCATGCGACCCCGTTTCAGGTGCAGCGGCATGCGAATTGAGACTGCCGAAATTGTACAATCAACAACACCCGGCAGCGGTGAAGATGGGTTAACGCTGCGTGCAGATGTCGGGGCGGCGCTCAGTTTTTGGCATCGGCGAGGCGATATGCTACAATAGCCCGCCATGTTCGATACCCAGCGCAAGCCGGCTCGACGGCAGGCTTGCCGACTGCCAGCCAGGTTCCCTATGCCCCCACGTGTCTCCCGACTCCTGCTCAGCCTGATCTGCCTGACCCTTGCCGCTTGCTCGTCCACCAGCACGCCACCCGCGGCGCCGACGAGGGCCGCCCAGGCCGTCCCCACTGCGGCCCCGCCGACGGCCGTCGTCTCGTCGCCCACCCCCGCGCCCACGATGCCTCCCCTGCCGACGGCCACGCCATTTGGCGGCGGCCGCCCCGTTGCCATGTCCATCCCCGCCATTAATATCAAGGACGCCGCGATTGTCGACCTGGGGCTGGACGCCAACGGGGCAATGGAGACGCCGCGCGGCTGGAATGACATCGGGTGGTACAAGCTCGGTCCAACGCCTGGCGAGAACGGGAGCGCCGTCCTCACCGGCCACTACGACAGCCGCACCGGTCCGGCCATCTTCTTCAATCTCCACCGTCTGAAGAAAGGGGACAAGGTGACGGTCAAGCTGGCGGACGGAAGTACCCGCAGCTTCGCCGTGGACAAGGCCGAAGTCTATCCCTTCGACCGGCCGCCGCTAGACCGTATCTTCGCCCAGGGCGACCAGCCGACGCTCAACCTCGTCACCTGCGACGGGACTTTCGATCAGACGACGGCAAACTACAACAAGCGCCTCGTCGTGTATACCGTCGCGACGCCTTGAGATCGAGAGACATGACACACAGAGAGACCCGAAAGGTCTCCAAGACCTTTCGGGTCTGCGCATACAGTCAAGAGAAGGGACCGATTGCCGGGGGGCAATCGGTCCCTGTTCACTTGTGAGATGGTCGTCCGGGTTAGGCGACAGAGCGGCGGGTAATCAGGCGGTAGAGGGCGACGACGACCACCGCGCCAATGAAGGCGACGATGACGCTGGTGATGTTGATGCCGGACATCAGGTTAACGCCCATCAGAAGGGACGTCAGCCAGCCACCGACGAAGCCGCCGATGACGCCGAGGATCAAGTCCCCGACCAGGCTGGTCCCCGTCTTCATCAACATACCCGTCAGCCAGCCCGCGATGAGACCCACGATGATGGTAGCAATGAAACCCACAGTAGCCTCCTCGTGATGATGGGACGCCTGAAACGCTTGGCCCGCTGCCGCGCGCATTAGGCTCTCCGCTTGCTTGCTAAGCAAAAGCCGTGCCACACCCTGGCCTCGCATTACGCCACAGTGTTACCGGCTGCCAGCCGCGCCAGCGTCACCAGCAACTCGTCAGGCTCAACAGGCTTGGGTACAAACAGATCATAGCCCGCGCGGAGCACCTGCACCCGATCCTCGACCCGCGCATAGGCCGTCAGCGCCAGCGCCGGCGTGTGACGGCCCTGGGCCACGTCGAGGGCACGCACTTCCTCAATCAAGCGATAGCCGTCCTGCTCCGGCATAGCGATGTCACTCACCACAATCTCCGGCTGCCACACCGCCAAGGTGGCGAGCGCTTCGGCCACCGAGCGGCAGGCGCGCACGTCGGCCCCCGACGACGACAGGATAGTGGTCAGGAGGTCCAGGGTATCGACTTCATCATCCACCACCATTACACGGCAGCCGACAAGTTCAGGCGCAGCGGTTGTCTCTGGCGTCACCAGCCCTGGCGCCTGGGCCTCCTTCGCCACCCGCCCATCCGTCGCTGGTAGCTGGGGCGAGATGGGCAGGTTGACAATGAACGTGGCTCCCTGGCCCTCGCCGGCGCTCACCGCCTCGATGGCCCCGCCGTGGAGCTCGACGATGTGGCGCACAATGGCCAGGCCCAGACCAAGGCCTCCGTACTTGCGCGTACTCGAGCTATCGGCCTGTCGGAAGCGGTCGAAGACATAGGGCAGGAAGTCGGACGCAATGCCCATGCCCGTGTCGCTGACGGTTAGCTGCGCCACATCGCCGACGCGGTCAAGGCGGAGGGTGACGCGGCCCCCGGGCGGCGTAAACTTGACGGCGTTCGATAGGAGGTTCCACACCACCTGTTGCAAGCGGTCGCGATCGCCCATCACCGCGCCCCCCTCGGCCAACTGCGTCTCGATGTGGATGCCCTTCGCCTGGGCCGCGAGCCGCACCGAGTCGAGGGCAGCCTGGATGACGGCGGGCAGATCGACCGGCGCGACCTTCAGTGACAGCTTGCCCATAATGATGCGCGAGTAGTCGAGGATGTCTTCGACCAGTTGGGCCTGGACGCGCGCGTTCTGCTCGATGACCTCCAGTGCGCGAGGTAGCAGCGTCGCCTTGACCTTGCCGGTGCGCAGGCCGCTCGCCCAGCCAAGGATGGCCGTGAGTGGAGTACGCAACTCGTGGGAGGCGACGGCGAGGAACTCGTCTTTCGCCCGGTTCGCCGCCTCGGCCTCCAGCCGCGCCTGCTTCTCCCCCGCCAGCAACGCCTCGCGTTCCATCTCAAACTGCTTGCGCGCTGTGATGTCGGTCATCGTCCCGATCCACTCGCGGAAGCTGCCGTCGGTCTCGCGGACCGGGACGCCACGCACCAGCAAGTAGAGATAGGCGCCGCTGCGCTCTCGAACGCGGTACTCGACCTCGAACGGTGTCAGCGTCCGCAGCGCATTCTCCCATGCGGCGCGCGCATGGTCCTGATCCTCTGGATGCACGACCGTCAGCCAGTGCCAGGGCGCCGTCAAGTCAGTGGGCTGGCCGGTCACCTCTTCCCACCACTGCGCCGGGAACAGCGCGCGGCCTGTGTTATCGGTCGACCACACTGCCTGAGCCGTAGCCTGCACGAGGGCGCGATAGCGCTCCTCGCTGTGCCGCAACGCGTCCTCGGCCTGCTTGCGCTCAGTGATGTCAATGTCGGTCCCCATCCACTCCCGCACCGTCCCGTCCGCCTCCCGCACCGGCACGGCGCGCACCAGGTACGAGTGATACTGGCCATCCGTCCGGCAGACGCGCTGTTCGAACTCGATGAGCGTCCCACGAGTGATGGCGTCCCACCAGATGCGGTCGCAGCGCTCGCGGTCGTCGGGGTGAATCTGCGCCAGCCAGGCTGTCCCCTCGTACGCCGTCGCGGGCAGGCCAGTCAGGGCGCTCCAGCGCTGGGACGGTTCCCGCAACTGCCCCTGGGCGTCGGCCGTCCAGATGACGTTCGACGTGGCCTCCACCAGGGAGCGAAAGCGCTGCTCGCTGGTCCGCAGGGCGCGGGCGTGCCGCAGCCGCTCGACCATCAGCCACGCGCGCTCACCGATGGTCTCCAATAGGCTAATCTCGCGCGCACTCCACACGCGTGGCGTCTCAGAGCTGACCCAGAAGGAGGAGACGAGCTGCCCGTCGCGCAGCAAGGGAACCGAGACGTAGGCCCGCGCCCCGTGGAGGCTATACCAGCCTTCGGCGTACTCGGCGGTGCGCGGATCCGTCTGGGTGTCGACGACGATCATCGTCCGCCCGGCCCGCGCCGTATTCTCGCCGGCGCGGCTAAAGGCAGACGCTGGATAGTCACCGGCGAACGAGGGCACGCCGGAATGATAGTCCCGGCGCACCGAGATGCGGTTCGCGTTCAGGTCAATCTCGCTGAACAGGCAGCGTGATACACCCAGGAACTCCCCCACCCGCGACGCGACGAGCCACTGTAGCTCGTCCGGGTCGTCCAGCACCCGCATCCGTTCGCCCAGGTCGGCCAGAAACCGCTCCACCACCTCGTCCTGCTTGCGATCGGAAATGTCCCGAATCGTACTCAGCAGAACCCGCTGGCCGTCCAGGTCGGCCCCGACGGAACTGACCTCCACCGGGAAGACCGTGCCATCACGGCGTCGATGCCAGCTCTCGAAGCGCACGTCTCCAGCGTCGGCCTGGCGCATCTGCCCCTCAATGAGGTTGGCAGTCACCGGGTCACGCAGGTCGTAGACGGACATGCCGAGCAGCGTGGCGCGATCGTAGCCATACGCGTCGAGGGCCGCTTGATTGGCGTCGAGAATATGCCCATCCGCTCGAATGAACAGCATGATGTCCCGCGAGTGGTGGGCCAGCAACTCGTATCGCGCCAGCAGTAGGCGGGCTTGCTGGCTGTCAGTGACATCGAACAGGACATCCGATGGCATGGGCAAAGAATCCTTGACCTCGACAGGATGAAAGCTCATCCCGCTCTACGGTGGGACCGAGGCAGTGTTACCTTGCGCGAGGGACCAGTAGTCGAATTGTAAGGCGCGCGGACAGGGAGCGCTGGCAGCGTGGAGTAGTATAGCCAGTCTAGGGACTGCTAGAAAGGTAGTATAGAGGACATAGAGCGTTTGTGCAAGCTCCGACGTGGGGGGCATGGGCCTCGGAACGTCGGTGGCCGGCCCACAGTTAGCGTCGGCGCTAGACCTCCGACAGTCTGGCGACTGCGGAGGTCTAGCGCTTGCTCTCATCGCTTGCCGTCACAACCCAATGTCGTCATGCCAGCTAATCGCGACGGCGCCATGCTCATCGGCCTGGTGAGCCAGCCGTCCAAGCCACGCCTACCCCTCGACCGTCACGCCGGTCAGCTTCTCCAGCGCCTTGACGAGGGCCTGGGTGCCTTCGCCCGCCAGCCCCTCGCTCTCCAAGACGCGAAACATGTTGTGGATGTAGCTTGTGCTGGGCAGGGGCAGGCTCATCTGGTCAGCGGCTTCCAGGGCGAGACGCAGGTCCTTCTGCTGGTTCGCAACACTGAAGCCGGGCGCGAAGTCACGCTTGAGGATGCGTGGCCCCAGGTTGCTGAGTTGCCACGACCCGGCCGCGCCGCCCGCGACGGCCTCGACCACCTTCGCCACATCGACGCCCGCGCGCGTGGCGAACACCAGCGCCTCGGCCATCGCCATGTTGTTGCCGACGACGAGAATCTGGTTCACCAGCTTGCACGTCTGGCCCGCGCCGTTGGGGCCAATGTGGGTAATCTTCTTGCCCATCGCCTCGAACACTGGACGCACGCGCTCCACCACGTCGGCCTCGCCGCCGACCATGATGGACAGCGTCGCGTTGCGCGCCCCGACGTCGCCACCGCTGACGGGCGCGTCGAGCATGTGAACGCCCTGGCCCGCCAGGGCCTCGGCGATCTCCCGCGTCACTTGGGGCGAGATGGTGCTCATATCCACCACGACCGCGCCCGGCCGCGCGCCGTGGACGATGCCGTCGTCGCCCAGCACGACGCTCCGCACGTCCTCGGACGCCGTCACCATGGTGATGATGATGTCCGACTGCTCGGCGACGGCGCGCGGCGACGCGGCGACGGTCGCGCCCGCCTGCGCCAGTGGCTCGGCGCGCGCCGCCGTGCGGTTCCAAACCGTGACGGGGAAGCCGGCCTTGAGAAGGTTGCCCGCCATCGCCCCGCCCATGATTCCCAGTCCAATGAAGCCGACCCGTTCGGTCACGTCTCGCTCCTTGTGTGGACCCTTGAGCCAACCGGCTCAGGGGTAAAGGTTGCATGTTGCGCGTTGGGAGTTATAATCTTCGTGGCTGTCGCCTGCACCTTCAACCTTCAACCTGGCACCTATTGAGGACATTGTGGACGCCGAAATCATCACCATCGGGACTGAACTGCTGCTCGGCCAGATAGTCGACACCAACGCCGCGTGGCTCGCCCAGCAACTCGCCGCCAACGGCCTCAACCTCTATCGCAAGACAACTATCGGCGACAACGAAGGGCGCATTGCCGGCGTCGTCAGCGACGCCCTCGACCGCGTCGACGTCGTCATCACCTCCGGCGGCCTCGGCCCAACGGTGGACGACATGACGCGCGAGGCTGTCGCCCGCGCCACTGGCCGCGAACTGGTCCTGAGCGAGGAGCTGCTGGCCGACATTGGCCGTATCTTCCAGCGGCGCGGCTTCACCATGTCCGAGAACAACCGTCGCCAGGCGTATATCCCGGCCGGCGCTATCCCCATCCCCAACCCGGTCGGCACGGCCCCGTGCTTCGCCGTGCCGGTCGAGCGCGGCGGCAAGACCCGTTACGTCATCTGCCTGCCGGGCGTCCCACGCGAACTCAAGCACCAGATGCAGCACGCTGTCCTGCCCCTGCTGCGCGAGAAGCTCGGCCTGACGTCCATCATCAAGAGCCGCATCCTGCGCGTGGCCGGGCTGGGGGAGAGTCTGGTCGACCAACGTATCAGCGACCTTGAACAGGAGGCCAACCCAACGGTGGGCCTCGCCGCGCACGCGGGCCAGGTGGACATCCGTCTCACGGCGCGCGCCGACTCCGAAGCCGACGCCGACACCATGCTCGACGCGATGGACGCCCGCGTCCGCGAGCGCATGGGTCACTATATCTTCGGTCAGGACAGCCAGACGCTCGAGAGCGTCGTCACCGACACGCTCGCCCGGCGGGGCCTGACGTTGGCCCTGGTCGAGACGAACACGGGCGGCCGCGTGGCGCAGCGCCTAGCGATGGCCGCCGCGCAGACCAGCGCGCCGGTTGTGAAAGAGAGTATCGTCGCCATCACTCCAGATGTCCTACGCCGCGTGGGCGGGAGTGACAGCGACGGCGGCCTGGTGAGCCAGGGGACGGCCTTGCGGGCGGCCACCCACGCCCGCACCCTTAACCAGGCCGACCTGGGGTTGGCGATTGTGAGTGACCTGGCCGCCCTTGACCCCTACAGTGAGACGCCCGGCGCTACGCATATCGCCGTGGTGGGCGACGGGACGGAGGCGACGCGGGCGCTGCGCTTTGGCGGGACGGCGGAGTCGTCCATCGCGTGGGCCACCAACGCCGCCCTGGACCTGCTGCGGCGCGTTGTCTTGGGCCTGCCCCTCGAAGGGTGACAGGCTGCCGCGCGGCGCGATGGCCGACCCAAGTCGGCGCTACGCTGTCACCCCGAACCAAGTGAGGGGTCTCCCCTGGCCGGGCTGGCGGAGCAGATGCCCCACTGCGTTCGGCATGACAGTCGAGACCCTCTACTCGGCCAGGTTGGCCTCGCGGCCCAGGAACATCCGCCCCAACACCTCGATGGCCTTGTCGTAGCCACGATGGAAGGCGTCGGCGTCAGAGGAGGGCACATCGGGGGATTGGCGCGCGATGGCCCAGCCCACGTCTTTCGCAATCTGAAGCTTGCGTCGGATGTCGCTCTCGAAGAAGACCTGCTCCAGCGGGCCTTCATCGGGCGAGGATGCAGATGACACGCGGCCTCCTCTTGGGCGGGGATAGGGCAAGTATATAAGCGAGGCCGGGGCAGGTCAAGCATCATTGGGAAAACGAAATCTAAATTCTCGTGGCAAACTGGCCCTCTTGACGGCGTCAATCCTTCGCAAACGGCACATCTTTTGCTATTACACGGTGAGAAAGTCTACATTGATAGAGCGCCTTCCTTGCGGGAGGCGCGTTTTGGGCTGGCGCCTGGGGAGCAAAAGATGGATCGCCTGGTGGAAGTGTTGCGTGAACGATTTGGGCATCTGGAGTTTCAACCCGGCCAGCGCGAGGCGGTGGCCGGCCTGCTAGACGGTCGGGATGTACTGGCGATCATGCCGACCGGCGCCGGGAAATCATTAACCTACCAACTCACGGGCCTGGTCCTGGACGGCGCTACCATCGTCGTGTCGCCCCTCATCGCGTTGATGCGCGACCAGACCGAGCGGCTGGCCGAGATGAACATCTCCGTCGCCGAGATCAACAGCACGCGCTCGGCGAAGGAGAACGAGGCGGCGCTGGCCGGGCTGGCCGAGGGGCGGCACAAGTTCGCCCTGGTGACACCGGAGCGCGCCACCGACCCGGAGTTCCTGGCCCTCCTCAAGCAGATCAAGGTCGCCCTGTTTGTCGTCGACGAGGCCCACTTGATCTCAGAGTGGGGGCACGACTTCCGGCCATCGTATCTGCTCCTCCGCGAGTCGATCGCCGCCGCCGGGCGCCCGCCGGTCCTGGCCCTCACGGCCACGGCGACGCCCATCGTCCGCGAGGACATCGTCGCCAACCTGCGGCTGCGCGACCCGCTGGTCATTGTGCGCGGCTTCGACCGCCCCAACCTCTACCTGGACGTGGCGATGATGCGCAGCGAAGACGACAAGCTCGCTGCGCTGCGCGCCATGCTCGGCTGCGTCAAAGAGTCAGAGACGGGCGAAGAGGGGTTTGTCCAGTCCGGCGAGGACCCGATTCGGCTCACGGGGTCGGGCATCGTCTACGCGGCGACGATCAAGAACGTCAACCGCGTGGCCGACTTCCTACGCGAGCACGGCTGCCACAGCGTGATCTATCATGGGCAACTCAAGAAGGCCGAGCGCGAGACCGCCCAGGTTGCCTTCATGAACAATGAGGTTGACGTGGTCGTTGCGACAACGGCGTTCGGGATGGGCATCGACAAGCCCGACATTCGGTTCATCGTCCACTATGACCTGCCAGGCAGCATCGAGCAGTACTATCAGGAGATTGGCCGCGCCGGCCGCGATGGTGAACCGGCGACGTGCGTCCTGCTCTACCACCACGCCGACCGCCAGGTGCAGAACTTCTTTATCGCGTCGAGCATGCCCAGCGAGACTCGCGTCCGCCAGGTCTGGGCCGTCCTCTCTGACATAGCTGCCAAGGCGAACACTGACACGCTCACCGTCGCCGACATTGAGAAAGAGCTGAGCCTGAAGCGCGGCGAGATTCATCTTCTCCTGGCTCCACTTATCGACAGCGGCCACATCACCCGCCCGCAGCGCGGCAAGCTGCATCTACGCTCACGCGGGGTGTCGCCGGAGGAGCTAGAGCTGGACGTGGCGCGCTTCGAGCGGCACAAGGCCTTTGAGCGCAGCCGCCTGCAAATGGTCGAAGCCTATGCCCAGGCCCGCGACTGCCGCCGCGAGTTCATCCTGAACTATTTCGGGGAGCAGTACGACACGGAGAACTGCGGCGCGTGCGACAACTGCCGCGCCGGCCGCTCGTACACGAACACGCCCGCCGACACGCCCTTCAGCACGGGCAGCATGGTCCGCCACAAGCAGTGGGGGATCGGCACCGTCCAGCGCCTCGATGGCGATACGCTAACGGTGATGTTCGACGCCGCGGGCTACAAGCAACTCTCGATGGAGATTGTCACTGACCTGGGACTGCTCATGCCGGTAGAAGTCGCCGCCTGAGACTCAGCGGCCCGTGAAAGTTGAACTCGATGCCTACCCGTCTCGCAGGCGCCCTGCTTACGCTCCTGCTCATCCTGGTCGCCGGTTGCCAGCCGGTTCCTCCGCCCGCTACCCCAACCGCGACTCCTGTTCCGCTGCCGACGCCGTCGGCGACTGTCGCGCCGACGCTTACCGCCGCGCCGCCGGCCACCCAGCCGGCCCCAACCGCGCCACCGCCCACGGCTCCCCCGACGACCGCACCGACTGCGCCAACGGCAGGCGTGGTCACACCATCGGCCGCCCTGCCCCTGCCGCCCGGCTCGGTGGCGGGCTTGCCCTCCCTCGGCGACCCCAAAGCGCCAGAGCTAGGTAATACCGGCTACGACGTCGACCAGTACACGCTGCGGCTCAAGCTCGACCTCTCAGGCAAGCAACTGGCGGGCAGCGCCATCATCGACGCAACGACGACGTTTGACCGGCTCGGCCAGTTCAGCCTGGACTTCGTCGACGGCATGACGGTCCAGGGTCTGCGCGTGGACGGCGCCGGCGTCCCCTACGCCTACCAGAACGACAAGCTCGTCGTCAACCTGCCGCGCCCCTACCGCCAGGGCGAGCGCTTCACGCTCGTCGTCGACTACAGCGGCCCCATCCGCCCCATCGCCTCGCGCTTCGCGTCGTTCGCCAAGCTCGGCTTGCAAGTCCTAGACGACGGGACGGCCTTCGCCTTCAGCGAGCCGGACGGCTCGCGCGCCTGGTTCCCGTGCAACGATCACCCGCTCGACAAAGCCCGCTTCCGCTTCGAGATTAGCGTCCCGCCAGGGCAGGTCGTTGCTTCCAACGGCGTGCTGCGTGAGACGCGCGACACGCCCGATGGCACGCTCTACGTCTGGGAGATGGCCCAGCCGATGGCGACGTACCTGGCGACGGTCATGATCGCGCCGTATGAGCGCCTGGAGGGGCGCACGCCGAGCGGCATCCCGCTGCGCCACTACGTCTTTCCCCAGCGGCAGGCGGACGCCGAACGGTTGTACGCCACCACGGGCGAGGCGCTCGACTGGTTTGCCCAGCGCCTCGGCCCGTACCCCTTCGATCAGTTTGGCTACACGATGGTGGGCTTGCGCGGCGCGTCGCTGGAGACCCAGTCCAACGTCCTGATGAGCGACCGGATGCTCAACGAGAATGTCCTGGTTCACGAGATGGCGCACATGTGGTTCGGGGATACCGTCAGCCTCAGCTCGTGGGACGACATCTGGCGCAACGAGGGCTTCGCCACCTACTTCGCCACCCTCTGGGAGCGGCGCAACGACGACCCAGCAGCGCTCGTCCGCACCATGAACGCACTTGAAACGCAGTTGAACGCCCACCCAACGACGTACCCCCTGGGCGACCCGCCGCCCGCGCAGCTGTTCGGCCAGGACTCGTATCTCAAGGGCGCATGGGTGGCGCACATGCTCCGCCTCCAGGTGGGCGACGAGGCATTCTTCCGGGCGCTGCGTACCTACTTCGAGCGCTATCGAGGCCGCGCAGCCGGGCGGGCCGAGTTCGAGGCGGTGTTCAGCGAGGTGTCGGGCCAGAACCTGGCGCCGTTCTTCCAGCGCTGGCTGGACCAGCCGGGCGTGCCGGGCCTCGACGTGACCTGGGTCACGAGCCGCGTC
Organism: uncultured Anaerolineales bacterium; assembly: GCA_964557745.1. Taxonomy (GTDB): domain Bacteria; phylum Chloroflexota; class Anaerolineae; order Epilineales; family JAHCIE01; genus JAHCIE01. The sequence goes on along the minus strand of CAZLBQ010000079.1, from coordinate 318 downwards.
GATGGCCAGTACAGCCTCGACGTCCAGGTGTGCCAGACCAACGGCCTGCCCTACCCCCAGGACCTCGACCTCGTCGCAGGCAGCGACACGGGCAGCGCGCCACTACGCATCCCGCTCAACGGCGCGCCGCGCGCCACCTTCAGCATCCCCTTCGCTCCGACCAGCCTGGCGACCGATCCCGACGAGCATCTGCTCGCGAACGAGAACGCGGGGGCCGTCGAGCGCCTGGAGCCGTGCCAGTAGCAACCGCCGCTGGAGACCTACAGGCGCAGCCGCAGGGTGTACAGATCATCCGCCCGAATCCGCTCTGCACGCTCT
>CAZLBQ010000078.1:0-15930 GCA_964557745.1 uncultured Anaerolineales bacterium | reverse complement strand
CCGCCGACTATGGCGACCCCGCCGCCGAACTGGCGGCGACGCGGGCGGGCGCAGGGCTGATGGACCGCTCGGCCTGGGCGCGGGTCCAGTTGACCGGCCGCGACCGCCTCGACTTCCTGCAGCGCATGTCGACCAACGACTTCGCCCGCCTGCCCGTCGGCGCGGGCCGCCCGACGGTCTTCCCCGACCCGCGCGGGCGGATGGTGGACCGCGTCATCGTCTACACCTGGGAGGATGAGGCGCTGATGGTGGGCAGCCTGGGAGTCAACAAGCGCCTCGCGGCCTGGCTGCGCCAGTACATCTTCTTCCGCGACCAGGTGGCCGTCGCCGACCTGACAAGCGGGACGGGGATGCTGACGCTGTACGGGCCGCGCGCCAACGACATCGCCCAGGCCGCGTTGGGGGCGGCCCCAGCAGGCGAGTACGACTTTATCCCGGTGGCCGAGGTCGAAGCCCTGGTGGCGGGGACGGACCCCCTGGCCGGCGGCGGCGTCAACATCCTCGCCGAGCCGCCACGCCTGCCCGACCTGTGGACACGGCTCGTCCAGGCGGGTGCGACACCGCTGGGCTACACGGCGTACGACTTCCTGCGCATCGAGGCCGGCTGGCCGCACGTCGGCCACGAGTTGACCGAAGCCTACAATCCCCTCGAAGCCGGGCTGCTTGGCTCGGTCAGCTTCACAAAGGGCTGTTACATCGGCCAAGAGGTCATCGCCCGCCTCGACACCTACCAGAAGCTCAAGCAGCACCTCATGGGGCTGCGCTTCGCCGAGGCCCTCGACGTCGCGTCGGGCGCGGCCATCGACATGGGCGGCCGCGCCGTCGGCGTCGTGACCAGCGCGGCGCGTGTCGGCGGGCAGGCCGTCGGGCTAGGCTACGTGCGGGCGTCGTGCGCCGCCCCCGGCGCAACGGTCAGTATCCCGACGGCCCAAGGCTGCGTAGCCGCCGAACTCGTCGCCTTGCCCGGCCGCTGGGAACGGCCCTTCGGCATAACCGATGAAGCGTAAACTCACGCCGGCTGGCGCTGGCTCGCCCACTCCTCGATGGCCGTAACCAACTCACGGCAGAAGGCCGGAATATCCTCGACCACGCGACCCCAGACGAGGTTGCCGTCGCGGAAGGCCGGCTCGTCCACCCAGAGCGCGCCCGCGTTCGTCAGGTCGTCCTTGATGGCGCGCGAGCCGGTGGCGCGGCGTCCACGCACAATGCCCGCGCTGATGGGCACCCAGCCGGCGTGGCAGATCGTACCGATGATTTTGCCCTGCTCATTGGCGCGGCGCACGATGTTGAGCACGCTGTCGTAGCGGCGCAGCTTGTCGGGAGCCCAGCCGCCGGGGATGACGACGGCGTCGAAGTCGTCGGCGCTCACGTCATCGGCCTTGACATCCGGCTTGCCGGTCAGGGCGTTCTTCCCCTTGTACTGTGTCGCGCCCGTCCCGACCACCGTGACCTTGGCCCCCTCCTCGCGCAGCCGCATCACCGGCACCCAGAACTCCAGGTCCTCGAACCCATCCTCGATAAAGTAGCACACTCGGATTCCCTGTAGTCGCATCTATCCCTCCGTAATGCTTGGTACAAACCTTGCTGGGCCTGCTCCTACCGAGCATCGGCTCGGCCCATTCACTAAGTATAGCCACGTGCCCCGATGGATGGAAAGGAGGCGCCCGCGCGAGATACGCTGACGGAGTCGCTGATTGCTTGCTCTACCATGTAAGGAGATGTTCGTATGGCGATGAATCGCTTGTTCCAGATTCTGGGTGTGCTGCTGCTGCTGGCCGGTATCGCCGGCTTCATCCTACCGGGCAACAACACGTTGGGCTTCCCAACCAACCTGCTCCACGACGCCATCCACATCGTGACCGGCCTGGCGTTCCTGTGGGCGGGCACGCAGGGCGGCTCGACGCTGCGCAACGTGGCCCTGACCTTCGGTATCATCTATGCCCTCGTCACAGTGCTGGGCTTCATCGCGCCGGGTCTCGTCGGTGGTCTCATGGCGGACAACCCCAACGCCACCCTCGGCGACATGATGCCCGACAACCTGCTGCACTTGGTCCTGACGGCCATCGGCCTGTACGCGGGCCTGGCGACCACGCGCGCGGCCGGCACGACGCGGCTGTAATTCGCCCGCCGGCGGGCCACGGACTCATATGCTCATCATGCGGGCGGGACAGTGTGTTGTCCCGCCCGCTGTTGCTCTCACGGCTCCTTGACCGACCGCGCCAGGCGGACTATCCTTCGCCAAAAGGAGCCGCCTATGTCTTCCACCCTTGTTGAATTCTTCAAGCATAACCGCTGGGCCAACCTGCGCCTGCTCGACGCCTGCGCCAATCTCACTGACAGCCAGCTCCAGGCCGCGCTGTCCGGCACGTACGGCGCCATTAGCGCGACCCTCGTCCATCTGCTGGCCGCCGAGGGACGCTACGTTGGCTTTCTGACGGGCCAGATGCCCGACCAGCCCCTCCACGAGGACAATGGCTTTCCCGGCTTCGACGTCCTGCGCCAGCACGCCGAGCGCAGCGGGCAGGCGCTCATCGACATCGCCGCGACGTTTGATGAGCGCCGGGTGTTGCGGGGCGTGCGGCGCGGCCGGCCCTACGAGATGCCCGCCGTCGTCCCCATCCTGCAGGCCATCAACCACGCCACCGAGCACCGCGCCCACGTGGCGACCATCCTGACTCAGCAGGGCATCGAGCCGCCTGAGATGGACATCTGGGCCTACCAGGCCGACGCCATGCAGGGCTAAGCGCGAGGGGTAGGCCAGAAGCCTACCCCTCGTCGTCTGTATCACCACGTCGTGTCGTCTTCGTCCTCGTGCTCTTCGTGCTGGATGAGGACGGCGCGGGCCTTTGTCGGGCCTTGCGGCGGGCCGAGGACGCCCGCCTTCTCCATGTCCTCGATGAGCTTGGCCGCGCGCGGGTAGCCGATGCGCAGCTTGCGCTGCAACAGCGACGCCGACGCCGTCTTGTAGTCCTTGACGACCTCGATAGCCTGCTGCCACAGGTCGTCGCGGCCGTCGTTGGGCGTTGGCGCGTTGTCCAGGTCGGTGTCGCCCAGGCCGGGGATGGGCGGCTGAGTGGGGCGCGGCGCGACGCGCGGGGCGGGCGACGGTGGCGGCGGGGCGGCGCTACCCGGCTTGGGTGTTAGCGGGGGCCTAGCCGTTGGCATCGTCGGCGCGGGCGGCCAGGCGTTGGGGTCAGGGAAGGCTGTCTTGTCCTCGTCGGCCAGGCTCTGCGGCAGCGCCGACTTCATGTCGCCTAGCTTTGGCCCCATGCCCTTCCAGTAGCGCACGAGGCGGTCGAGTTCGCGGTCGGAGACATAGCAGCCCTGCAAGCGCAGCAGCTTGCTGGCGTCGGGGGCCATGTAGAGCATGTCACCCCGGCCCAGCAGCTTCTCCGCGCCCGGCGTGTCGAGGATGACGCGCGAGTCGACCTGGCTCGTGACGGCGAAGGCGACGCGGGCCGGGAAGTTGGCCTTGATGAGGCCCGTGACGACGTCCACCGACGGGCGCTGTGTGGCGAGCAGTAGGTGAATACCTGTGGCGCGCGCCATCTGCGCCAGGCGGACGATCATGCGCTCAACCTCTTCAGCGGCCACCATCATCAGGTCGGCCAACTCATCCACGATGATGACCACGAAGGGTAGCTTCGCCTCGTTCTTGCCCTCGGCCCAGGTGTTATAGCCGTCGATGTTGCGCACGCCAGTCTTGGCGAACAGCTTGTAGCGGCGGTCCATCTCACGCAGCGCCAGTTGCAGCAGGCCCACCACCTGCTCCATATCCACCACGACGTCCGTCATCAGGTGCGGGATGCCGTTGTACTGGACCAACTCGACGCGCTTGGGGTCGACCATCAGAAAGCGCAGCGACTGCGGGGTATGGGTGAGCAGCAGGCTGGCGACGATGGCGTTGATACACGCTGACTTGCCCGACCCCGTCGCACCCGCGATGAGCGCGTGGGGCATGCGCGTGATGTCGACGGCAATGGGCTGGCCGGAGACGTCCTGCCCCAGGCCAATGCCGAGCCGGTTCTCGCCCGACACATGGGCGAAGGCGTCCGACTCCAGGACGCCACGCAGCGAGACCACGTGCGCCTTCGTATTGGGGACTTCGATGCCGACCATGGCGCGGCCCGGCACCGGCGCTTCGATGCGGATGGTCGGCGCGGCCAGGGCCAGCGCCAGGTCGTTGGACAGGGCGCTGATTTTGTTGACCTTAACCTTCGAGCGGGTGACCTGCCCCTTCGTGTCCTTCTTCTCGACGTAGCCCGGCTCGACGCCGAACTGGGTAATGGCCGGCCCCTGGTTGACCTCGACCACGCGGGCCGGCACGCCAAACGAGCCGAGGGTCTCCTCGATGATGCGCACCTTCTGGCGAATCTCGTCGCGGCTGACCTCCTGCTCGATGTTGTCTTCCAGGATGTCGGCGACAGGGGGCAGGCGGTAGTCGCGGCTCCCGCCGAGGACGCGCGGCACAACGGGCTTGGGGCTGGTCGGCGTGGCCGGCTTTGGCGCTTCGCCATTCGTGGCTGCCGTCGCTGAGGGGGCAGGGATGGGCGGGCGCGTGGCCGACGGTTCGGGCGAGCCGATGATGACCGCCGAGCGCGGCTGTGGGGGCGGCTCCGGCTCCGGGGCCTCACGCGGCGTCCAAGTCGGCGTCAGGGGCGCGGCCGGGATGGGGCGCGGCTCGGTCGGACGGCCTGCCGAGTTGATGGGAATGTCGTTGAGATCGAGGTCGGAGTCGCGGTCCAGCGAGTTGATGGGCAGCCGCGCCCGCCGCCAGCTATCGGCGAGGTCGGTGGACGTTGCGCCAACCCAGCGAAAGAGTTGGGCGATGGTGCCCTGCGCCGCCAGGATCAGCCCGAACGCGGCGAAGGCGGCCAGGACGAGGACGGCCCCGATACTCCCTAGCGCGTCGCTCAGCCCCTGGCTGAGGACGCGGCCGACCTCGCCGCCACCACGTCCGGCCTCGGCCAGCGCCGCCGGATCAGCCTTGATGATGAAACCCTCGGTCATGTGCAGGAGGGCCAGCGAGCATAGGAACGTCAGCGCCAGGCCGAGAATCTGGTCCCAATGCACGTCGGGACGACGGTCCAGGCTGTCGAAGAGGAGGAAGCCGCCCGCGGCGCCCAGCAGGAGCGGCGAGACGACATACGCCCAGCCCAGCAGCCGCCGCCACGCGCCAACCCAGGCGTCGGTTAGCTCACCGCGTGTGGAGATGAGGCTGAGCAAGGTGATGAGGGCGAGGATGATCAACCCCACCCCGATCATGATTTCGATCTCGGTGGGGGTCATCCCCCCCGAGTCGGGACTCTTCTTGCCCTTGCCGCGAGGCGCTGCTTTCTTGGCCATGAATAGGTGTCAGGTGTCAGGTGTCAGGTGTCAGTGAACAGTGGTCGGCTGAGAGAGACCGCCGGCCCAGCCGATTTGGTCAGATGTTCTATGATAGCATATTTGGGACCATATATCAAACGCACGTGTTTGACGGAACGGCTACCAACTCATATACTCGTTTGAGAGAGGCTTGAGGGGGCAGCAGTGCGGTTCAGCGAATTGGTCAGGCTGCTTGAGGAGAAGTTGGATGTTGAATCTACCGTATTCTTTAGTCATCGAGGCGACCGAGGAGCCTGACTTCTTCGGCTTCTACTCACCGGAACTGGAAGGCTTCTCCGGCATCGGCCACTCTATCGAGGATTGTCTCTACAAGGCGCGCTGGGGGATGCAGGAGCATGTGGCGCTTCTCCGCGAACACGGGTTGCCTGTCCCACCCGCCAACCCTAACCCCATCGTCACGATCCAGAACGAACCGCAGCGATCCGCCGCCTGATGACCAAGCCAGCCCAACTCACAAACGAACCGCCCTGGCCATACGACGTCGTCTTCGACGGCGGTGACAAAGGCTGCGGCGAGCTGGTGCTTGATCTGCGCCTCTTCTTTCAATCGCTGGCCCCTGGGACGCGGGTACTCGTTGTCGCCCAGGACCCGGGCGCGCCGACTGACCTGCCAGCCTGGTGCCGCCTGACGGGGCACCACTATCAAGCCGGAGATCCACCTCACTATCTAATCCAACGGAGGTAGTCTGTGTCGAACCGCTTCTGCGTCTCCATCACTCATTCCCACCAGGACCCCGACAAGGTGACGGTCGGCTTCGTCGTCGCCAACGCCGCCATCGGCAGCGACAAAGAGACGATGGTCTTTCTGAGCACCGACGGCGTGTGGGCGGCCGTCAAGGGCGAGACCGAGAAGATTAACATCGGCGAGCCATTCGCGCCCCTCAAGGAACTCGTCGATAAGTTCGTCAAGGCGGGCGGGCGCATCCTGGTGTGTACACCGTGCGCCAAGAAGCGCCAGATCGGGCCTGAGCAGCTCATCGAGGGCGCGTCGTTCGCGGGCGGGGCCGCCCTGGTCGAGTTCCTGTCCGACGGCGGCGCGTCGGTCAGCTACTAATCGGCGCGCTATGACTGACCCTGCTGCCCTTGCCACCCTCCAGCCCGACGTCGTGTTTGACGGCGGCGACCTGGACTGCGGCTCTGGTCTGATCCTGCTCATCCGCGAGCACATGCTGCGCGCGCCCGTCGGCGGCATCCTGGAGATGCGCAGCCGCGAGCCGTCGGTCGGCGACGACCTGCCGCCCTGGTGTCGCATGGTCGGCCACGACTACCTGGGCGCCGTGCCGGCTAGCCCCTACACGCGCTACTTCATGCGGCGGGGCACGGGCGCGGCGGAGGACGCGGCGCGCCTGGCAGAGGACAAACGGAAGGCGCGCGAGTACGTGTGGCGGGTGCGCGTGCGGGCGACCGGGGCGTTGGAGAGCACGGTCTACTGCCGCAACTTCTCGTGGCGGCTCGGCCAGCCCGCCAGCTTCGAAGAGCGCGACCCCCACCCCTCGGCGGTTGAGGCCCTGCTGGGGGCCTTAGCGGCGTCGCTCTCGACAGGTTTCGCCACCACCGCCGCCCGCGCCGGTCTCGACGTGGACGACATCGAGATCGCTGTGTCGGGCAAGCTCGACAACGTCCTGGTCCTCCTGGGACTGGAAGACGGCGACCCGGCCTTCTCGACCATCGAAGTAAGGGGCTTTGCCTCGACGATGGAAGACGAGGCAGGCGTGCGGGCGGCCTGGGATGAGGCCGTGCGGCGCTCGCCCCTGGTCGCCACGCTGGGCAAGGCGGTCACGCTCAAGATCAAACTGACGATTGTTTGAGGCGACCATGTTTACTGTGACCCAGGTAGGCAGTTGGCCCCGTTCCCGCGACTTGCTACGGGCGCTGCGAGCCAGGCAGAAGGGCCAGATCAGCCGCGCCGAGTTCGAGCGCGTCGCCGACAGCGAGGTACGGCGCTGCGTCCAACTTCAGCTGGACGCGGGCGTCGATATCGTGGTCGACGGCGAGCAGCGGCGCGACAACTTCTACTCATTCATCACCGACAAGCTGGCCGGCGCGCAGTTGATGTCGTTGGCGGAGATGCTTGACACCGTTGAGGACAAGGCCAGCTTCGAGGAGATGCTGACGACGCTCGACGTGCCAGCCTCGGCCATCAAGAACCCGACGTGTGTCGGCAAGTTGGCGCGCCGCGAAGCCCTGGCCGTCGACGAGTTGCGCTTCGTCCAGGGGCTGACCGACAAGCCGGTCAAAGTGACGCTCCCCGGCCCCTACCTCCTCACCCGGGCCATGTGGGTCGGCGCGTATTCGGGCCACGCGTACGGCGACAAGACCGAGATGGCCGACGACATTGTGCGTATCCTGCGCGAAGAGTTACTGGACCTGAAGGCGGCGGGCGCAGCGTTTGTCCAGTTCGACGAGCCGGTCCTGACGGAGATTGTACTGTCCCAGGAGCAGAGCCGCCGCACCTTCATGTGAGCGACTCTGGCGACCCGCCGGGATGCGGGCACGGAGTTGGACTACGCGGCGGAGCTTCTCAACCGTGTGGTAGGCGGCGTGGACGGACTTCGCATTGGCCTCCACGTCTGTCGAGGCAATTGGAGCCGCGACGAGAGCGTCCTGTTGGCGGGCGACTACGCCCCCCTGGTCCCCGCGTTCGCGCGCATGGACGTCGGGCAATTGGTGCTGGAGTTTGCCACGCCACGTGCAGGTGAGCTTGACGACGTCGGCCGGGCCTTGGGACACAAGGAGATTGGCCTGGGCGTCGTCAACCCCCGTACCGCCGAGGTCGAGAGCGTCGCCTCGATTGTCGAGCGCGTGGAGCACGCCCTCCAGTTCTATCCGCCGGCGCAGATTTTCCTGAACCCCGACTGCGGCTTTGGCACCTTTGCCAGCCGACCCATCGCCGACGCTGACACGGCGGCGGCGAAGCTGCGGCGGATGGTGGAGAGCGCCGCCCGCTTGCGCGACCGCTACGCTTAGCGGACGCTTACCCTCAGCTGTAAAAAGACTGTAAAAGGGCCGCCCCGGCGCTCCGGCCCCTGAAACTTCCCCCGTTTCCTTCCGTGTAGAGAGTAGACGCGGCCACGAGGCCGCGCGAGCAAGCTCAAACACAAGTTGTGGAGGTAGGAACGATGTCTCGGAAGTTGTTAGTGGCTGTGAGCGTCGTGGTCGCGCTCACGCTCGCGCTGGGGGTGGGGGTCGTGGCGTTCGCTCAGGGCGCGGGCAAGACCCCCACCGCGCAGGACAGCTCATTCGTCGCCCATCTCGCCCAGCGCCTCAACCTGACGACCGACGCCGTTACCCAGGCCATGCGCGACGCGGCGAAGGATACCGTCGCGCAGGCCGCGCAGAGCGGCAAGCTGACGCAGGACCAGGCGACGAAGCTGGACACGCGCATCGACCGCTGGCAGGGCCGCCTGCCCCTTGGCTTTCTGGCGGGGGCGAAGGCCGCGCAGGCCGGGCAGGCCGTCAAGCAGCATTTGAGCAAGGTCGGGCTGGACGCGGCGGCGACGGCGCTGGGCATGACGGCCAAGGACGTGTTGGCCCAACTCAAGCAGGGCCAGACGCTGCGTCAGATGGCCACGGCGAAGTCGGTGGACCCGCAGGCGGTGTTGAATGCCATCGTCAGCGCCGAGAAGGCCGAAATTGACAAGGCCGCGACGGCAGGTAAACTTACCACCGACCAGGCGAGCAAGGCGAAGGCGAAGATCGACGCGCGGGCCGCCACGCTGCTCGACCAAGTGTGGCCTGCCAAGGGCCAGACCGGCCAGGGCCAGCGCGGCATGGCCCTCCAGCCGGGCGCGCGCGTCGCCTACCAGGCGGCTGCCCAGACCCTCGGTATGACCCAGGCCGACCTGCTGGCGCAACTCAAGGCGGGCCAGACGCTGCGCCAGCTCGCCACGGCGAAGGGCGTGGACGCGGCGACAGTCGAGAAGGCAATGGCCGACGCCATCACGGCGCGCGTCGACCAGGCGGTCCAGGCGGGGCAGTTGAAGGTCGAGCGGGCGACGCAGGCCAAGGCCGCCGCCGCACAGACGGCAGCGCGCCTGATGGACGCCCCGCTGACCCACTACGCCCAGCCACCGGCGGGGAGCAAGCGCCAGAAGTAACAGGTTGTCGTCGGGTCTGAGTAGCCTGGTGGGGGAGACGTTTGTCTCGCCCACCATTCCCTATTTCTGAGGAGGCGCGGGGTGCGAGAGCGGTGGCTGCGGGCGTTGGCACGGGCGATCCTGGCCGTGATCGTCGTCTTTCTCCTCGCCCATGTCCCGCTGCCGCACCAGACGCCCGCCTGGTTCGCCTTTGTCGAGGCGCCCATCCTCGTCTTCGCGCTGCTGTGCTACATGGGCAAACTGTTGTATGACACCCTGTTTTACGATCACTATCAGTAGACGCCTGAAACTTGTGCGAGCGTCAGTCGTGTAACTGGTGAGCCATCTATAAGGTAGAGGAGAGAGACGGATGCGCACGATTGTGATGAGCCTGGCCGCGCTGCTGCTGCTCGGCCTGGGCGCGGTGGGGGGCTATTTCTACGGCATGAATGTCGGGGTGGCGCAGGCGAATGACGTTCGGAACCGCTTCGCCCAGGATCGTGGTCTGGCCCAGGGGGCCGGGGCGGCGACCGGGACCACAGGCGCCGCCGGGGCCGCGGGCGCGGCGGGCCAGGGCGGGTTTGGCGGCTTTGCCGGCCAAGGCGGGCAGGGCGGCCAGGGCACGTTTGGCGCGGTCAAGAGCGTGACGGGTAACCTCATTGAGGTCAGCACCGCCCAGGCGGTGGTCAAGGTCACAGTCAACGACCAGACAACGGTGCAGGAGACGGTCCAGCAGCCCGTCAACCTGTCGGCGCTCCAACCGGGCATGAACATCGTCGTGCAGGGCGACCGCGACAGCCAGGGCAACGTCACGGCGCGCACCATCAACGTCGTGCCACAGGGCCTGGGCGGGCGGCGCTCCGACGCCCAGGGAACGCCCGGCGCGGTGGGCGCGGGTGGCAACCGACCTGACGCCCAGGGGACGCCGGGCGCGGGCCGCCAGCGCGGCCAGGGTCAGGGCGCTGGCGGCGGTCAGGGCGCTGGCGGCCAGAGCGGCGCCCAGCCGCAGGCCACGCCGTCGCGGTAGACGACGACCCTGTAGCGCCGACTTCAGTCGGCCCCGAACGCAGTGAGGGTCTGCTCTGGAGACGCTGGCAGAGCGAGGCCTCGCTGCGTTCGGCATGTCACTCCCTTAGCGGCGGTACTCATCTCCGTAGTCGCCAATGAGGCGGAACAGGTCGCGCCCCCGCGCTAGCACGGCGTCGATCGCGGCGCGGTCTTCGGAGGTCAGGACCAAATCGAACACCGGGGCCGTCTCGGCGATGTACTCGGACACGCCGAGACGCGTCCCGACGATGACGCCGCCCACGGCGGGACGGTCCAGGATGACGCGCAGAAGTCGGCCATCTGGACGGCGGGGCGGCCATCGACCAGCGAGTACTGGACCTGGTTTGACACGACGCGGATGCCACGCTCGGTGATGAGGCGCAGCCGCTCGGTGTCGAAGTTGGTCAGCGCCAGGTGGCGAGTCTTGCCCACGTCGCGCAGGTCGGCCAGGTGACTCAGCGCGTCCAGGTACGACGGGTCGCTGTACTTACATGGGTGTCCCGCACCACTCGACGCAGCGCCAGCCCTCCCCGTCCGGTTCCAGCACGATGGCCCCAGTGTTGGGCAGGGGGGCGTTGAAGGTGAACTCGTGGTCGACGTTGGACAGCACCAGGGGCAACATGGTCAGGAACAGCGCGCCGTGCCCGACGAGGACGACGACGCCGTCGGCGTCGCGGTGACGCTCGGTGACGGCCTGGAAGAACGGGACGAACCGCGCCCGCGTGTCCGCCAGGCTCTCGCCGCCCTCGACGCGGCTGTCCCACTGCCCAGCTCGCCAGTCCTCCCAGCACGTGTGGACCAACGCCCAGGCCTCGTCGTCACCTCGCTCCTCGACAATCCCCCGATCGCACTCGCGCAGCGCGTCCGTTTCCGTATAGCCCATGCCCGTCGCCGCTGAGAGAATGTCGGCCGTCTCGGTGGCGCGGAGCAGCGGGCTGGTGTAGATGGCGACGACCTGCTGGCTGCGCAACTGTTCCGCCAGCGCGTGGGCCTGCGCTCGACCCAGGTCTGTCAGGCCGTGCGCCTTCCCCCGATTGGAGATGACCGCCAGGACGTTCGCCACGCTCTGGCCGTGCCGCACACAGAGGACTCTCACGTTCCACACCTCGCGCCAGATGAGAATCGCCTTATCCCACTCTCAGCAGACTCTCAGGTGGGCTTCAGGCTGGATTAAGGCGTGAGATGGATAATACAGGCAACGATGAGGATAGGTCAAGCGAGAGACGAACAGAAGAGTTAGATCACGCGAGCGAGAGTGGTAGAGTTTGAAGAGGGCGAAACCGTAGGGTGGGTCGTACGTAGAATAGTGTAGTGAAGGTGTGGCAAGCGAGCGACGTCGGATGAGTTAGGTCAAGCGAGAGTACTTCTTTCCTCTTTAGTGGGACGTGTAGATAGCTCAGATTTCATCGCAAGGCGGCAAGCGGTATCCCCCCTCCTTTGTGTGGGCAGGCGCCGGTCTCGGAAACGAGGTCGGCGCCTGCCTGCATTTTCTAGCGCCCCCGGCACGACTTGTAGTCGGCTCCCACGACAACCACCGCGTCTGGCGCGTCCTGGCTGTCGGGGTGAGGCAGCTTGATGGCCTGAGTACTAAAGAACTTGGTCAGGCGGTCCAGGTCGTCCTTGGCCGCGCCATAGTCCAGCACCAGCGTCTTGGGGTAGTCGGTGGTGAAGGCCGGACCGGTCGTCGCCGCCGCGATGCCGGTCTCGTCGCGCATGCTGGTGGCGGCTAGTGTCTCCAGGTTCTTGCGCGTCGTGCCGTTCAGCACAACGACCTTGGGCCCGTGCACGTCGTCGTCGAGTTCCGCCGTCGCCTTCGCCCCCACCTGGACGCCCGTCCCGCCAAAGAGATCGGCGATGAGTTTGCGGTAGCCCCCCTGGTTGAGGTTGAGCACCTGCGCGCCCTCGCTCGTCGTAAAGGCGCTGACGTTGGGGTAGGTTAGCACCTTGCTCTTGATGTCGCCCGGCTGGAGCCTGGCGGCCAGGACGCCCAGTGACATGAGTTCAGGCAATGTCAGGTCGGTCTCGACCATGCTGCGATACGCCGACCACAACTGGGGAATCTTCAATAGAATCTCGCTCTTGGGTGTCTGCTCCCACAGGGCGCGGATGATCTGCTGCTGGCGGGCCGCGCGGCTGAAGTCGCTGGTTGAGTAGCGGCTACGGGCGTAGCGCAAGGCCAGCTCGCCGTTGAGATGGTGGCGGCCCGGCGGCAATTGAATGTATGAAGCGTCGTACAGCCCGCACGGCACATCCACATCCACCCCGCCGAGCGCGTCCACGACCGTCTTGAAGCCGTTGAAGTCGACAATCACATAGCGGTCGATGCGCAGCCCGAGGTTCTGCTTGTACGTTTCCTTGATGAGGCCGATGCCGCCGCCCGGCTTGCGGTAGAGGTTGCCGAAGACGTTGGGGGTGTTCAGACGGTTGTAGCCGACGCCGGGGATGTACACCCACAGGTCGCGGGGCAGCGACAGCATGCGCACGACTTGGTTGACGCGGTCCACCGAGACGAAGATCATCACATCGGTGCGGCCGGGGTCCGACGCCACGCGCCGGTCCGACCCCATCACCAGAATATTCGTCACGTCGGAAGGCAGGTCGTCAAGGGACAGCGCTTTTGGCTCCTGGCCGGGCGCGACGGCCTCACTCTTGAGGATGGCGTCGGGGCTAGGCTCGCCGCTGTCGGGCGTCGGTTCACTCGCCGCCGTTGGCGTTGCGGTGGGGGCCGGCGCGGGCTGTTGCCCGCTCCCCTCGCCCGCCGGCAGCGGGTTGGCGTGAGGGCTAGCCGGGGCGAAGGCCTGGGCCGCCTGCTGGGCGTTGACCAGGGTCTTGCCCTCGGAGGCCGGGGCGGTGATGGTCAAGGTCAATCCGGTGAGAAACAGGATGAGGGCGATACAGACGGCAATCGACCAGAGCGTGACGCGACGCATAACAACTTCCTCCGTGCAGCAGGCGTGCGGGCGGCCGGCCTGGACGGGTCAAAAAAGGTGTCGTGCCCCGCGCGACTCCCCTGGGAAGAGAGGGAACTCATGAGAGACTCTCCCATGAGTTCCCCGCGCCATCCCCTGCGCCGTTTGGGGGTGACACCATGCTCTTCCCATTCTACACTAAAGACAGAGAAAAAGCAAGCACTAGCGAGCAACACGTAGCAAAATTGGGTAAAATACTAGGTTGCGGGTAATGTAATTGTAAACGTACTACCCTGGCCGACCTGACTCGCCACCGTGAGCGTGCCGTTGTACGCCTCGATGAGGGATTTGGCGATGGAGAGACCGAGGCCCGCTCCGTTGCCGCTGCGCGCCGCGTCGCCCCGGTAGAAGCGAGTGAAGATTTGGGGCAAGGCCTCCGGCGGGATGCCCGGTCCCGTGTCGTGGACGGCGATGGACACGTGGCCGTTGGCTTGGGTCGTGGCGATGGTCACGGCGCCGCCCGGCGGCGTGTACTGGACGGCGTTGTCGAGCAGGATGAGCAGCGTCTGCTTGAGCATGTCGCGGTTGGCGTTGACCGCGACGTCGGGCAGTGGGTCGGCGGCCAGAGCACGGTCCGTCGCCAGGACCTGCGCCTGGCGCACCGCCTCCTCGACGACCGGCTTGACCAGCGTCGGCTCGCGGTGGACGGTCTGGCCCGCGTCGGCACGCGCCAGGACGAGCAGCCCCTGGACGAGGCGCATCAGCCGCTCCGTCTCCTCGACCATGTCCGATACGACGGCCACGCGGTCGTCTTCGGCGATGGGCGGGTCGTGCTGGAGCAGGCCCAGGTTGCCGCGGATCGTCGTCAGCGGCGTGCGCAGTTCATGGGACGCGTCGGCGACGAAGCGGCGCTGCGCGTGGAGCGACTGCTCCGTCTGGTGGTAGGCCGCCTGCAACTGTTCGAGCATCGAGTTGAACGTTGTCGCCAGCCGCCCCAACTCGTCGTTTGGCCCCTGGTAGGCGACGCGGCGGCCAAAATCGCGCTCCGCGCCGATGGCCTGCGCCGTCTGGGTGATGCGGTTGATGGGCCGCAGCGCCGCCCCGGCCAACCACCACCCCGCGCCGAACGCCAGCAGCGTCGCCAGGGCCGTGCCGCCGAACAGGAAGCGCTGCAGCGCGCCGAGCGGGCCGTCCGCCGTGTTGATGCCCCGCGCCACCTGGAGAATCCCGCCCCCTCGTCCGCCCGGCCCAGGCATGGGCTGGCTGTACACGAGCACCGTCTGACCGCCAATATCGGCCGACTCGACCCAGGCCCGCCCCCCCTGGACGGCCTGGAAGCCTTCCGCGCTGAGGGGCAACGTCGTGTCGCCCAGGTTGCTGCTACGTTCGATGACGCTGCCATCCGGCCCGCGCCGTTGGGCGAACGTCTCGGCCGAAGCAAAGCGCGGCGCCCCCTCCCGTCCGCGGCCACCCCACGGCGAGCGCGGGTCGGCCAGGCGGCGCGCCTCGTCGACCAGCTCATTCTGGGCGTTGAGAAACGTCACCCGCGCGACGATGCCATACAGGGTAACGCTAAACGCGATGAGTGTCAGCGCCAGAATACCGCTGTAGAGCAGGGTGAGGCGGAGGCGTATCGACATGGGTTAGGCCTCTTCCCGCAACACGTAGCCAACGCCGCGCACCGTCTGGATGAGGCGCGGCTCGCCCAGGGCTTCCGTCTTGCCCCGCAGGTAGCCGATGTAGACTTCGAGGGTGTTGCCGTTGCCGCCGAAGTCGTAGCCCCACACCTCTTGGAGCAGGGTGTCGCGGCTGAGAACCTGGCGCGGGTGGCGCAGCAGGAAGGCCAGCAGGTCGAACTCCTTGGGCGTGAGGGCGAACTTACGCTCGCCCCGCTGCGCCTCACGCGTCGTCGGGTCCAGGCGCAGGTCGCTAAAGACGAGCGGCCGCTCGCGCCCGCTCGTCTCCGCCCGCCGCCGCAGCGCCCGAATACGGGCCAGCAACTCGGCCGGGGCGAAGGGCTTGACCAGGTAGTCGTCGGCCCCGCTGTCCAGCCCCTCGACGCGGTCCTCGACGGCATCGCGCGCCGTCAGCATGAGGATAGGCGTGTCCTCCGCCGCGCGAATGCGCCGCGCCACGTCGACGCCCGACAGCTTAGGCATCATCCAGTCGAGGACAACGACGTCGGGACGCGCCGCCAGGGCTTGTTGCAAGGCTTCCTCACCGTTGGCCGCCGTCACGACGTGATAGCCTTCGTAGGTCAGGGTCCGCCGCAGCATATCCACAATCTTGCGGTCATCATCCACAATCAACACTGTCGCCATACACACACCCTCAGGTCAGTTCTCAACATAAATTCTAGGCCAAATTCGATGCCAGGGTAGCGCCTCTGACGTCATGCCGAGCGCAGCCAGGCATCCCCTCTGCCAGCGTCCCCAGAGCAGACTCCTCGCTTCTTGGCTCAGAACCTTCCGCTGTCACCCCGAACGGAGTGAGGGGTCTCCTCTGGAAACG
>CAZLBQ010000077.1:0-16000 GCA_964557745.1 uncultured Anaerolineales bacterium | reverse complement strand
CCCGCCTACCCCACTACCCACCTCAGCGACGGCGACCTCCAGAACCTCATCGCCTACATGAACACGTTCCCCAACACCGGTCCGGCCCGCCGCTAAGCGCCAGTTTAGACAGAATGAACAGAATGAACAAAATGGATTATTCTGTTCATTCTGTTCATTCTGTCCTCATCCCCCCCCGCTTCGCTTACGACTGGAAGACGCTCAGCGCCAGGTAGAACGAGACGCCCCACACCCCCGCGTCTACAATCTGACTGATCCGCAAGTCGCCTGCCAGGCTGCACAGGATGTATGCATCCTCACGGCTCAGGCCATGCCGCAACTCAAGCCAGTCGATGACGCCGCGCACGGCGTTCTTGGCGTTCTCCATCAGGTCGGGTCCCAGCGCCGTGTTGACGAAGTAGCCCTTCGCGTCGGACGCCGGTTGCAGGTTGCCTGGCGGCGTGACAAATTGATACCGCCACGGCGGCAGGCTCCGCCCCTGGCGGACGTTGAAGCGCAAGCTGAACGACATCGGGCACTCGATGCCCGTCACGCACACCTCGCCGTCCCCCTGCGCGGCGTGGCAGTCGCCCGCCGAGAATAGCGCGCCCGGCACGTACACCGGCAGGTACAGCCGCGTGCCCACCCCCAGGTGCCGCGTGTCGATGTTGCCCCCGCCCTTCGTCGGCGGCAGCACATCCTTCGGCCCCGGCTCGTCCGTCGCCACGCCCATCGTCCCACAGAAGGGTTGAATGGGGATGCGGATGTCGTCGCGCAGCGGTGTACTGTCACCCTGGGTCAGGTCGAAGTAGCGGATGTAGGGCTGCGTGAAGTCCTCGGCCAGCAGCCCTAGCCCCGGCAGGATGCCTGCCCAGCCCCAGGTCCCCGGCTCCAGGCGCAGAATCTCTACCTCCAGCACGTCGCCCGGCTCCGCGCCCTTGACGAAGATCGGGCCGGCCAGCGGGTAGAGCTTGTCGAAGTTGAGGGCGCTCAGGACCGACGCGGGCGCGCCCGGCTGGACCTGGTTGCTCGTGACCTCCTCCGCCTCGCAATGCACCACGTCCCCCGCCTCGATCTCAAGCGCGGGCGGCAGGCTGTTGTCCCACTTGAAGTGCACCTTCCCCTTGTCGAGAACATGCTCGGCCATGTCAGCGCCTCCGTTGCGGTGAAATGGGTGGTCCGCTTCCAACCTGGCCGTAGTATAGCGCGGTTGGGACAAAGAGTACAGGCGCCAGGTCTCTCTCCACGCTCATCTGCCCGCAAAGAGACAGGCATTTGACATCTCTTGTCCTCAAGGTTAAACTCTGGCCCCTCAAGCCTGTTCTTCGGCTCATCAGGAAGGCAGCATGTTCTTTATCCTGTTCATCATTCTGTTCGTCGGCCTGTGTGGCTGGCTGGATGCCCGTCTCAATTGGCCGGGCAAGTGGAGTCGCAACAAGGAGGAACGCTAGATGTTTGCCGGTCACTTTGGGCTGGCCGCTGCCACCAAATCCCAGGAGCCTGAGATTCCCCTGTGGGCGCTCATGCTGAGTACCCAACTCCTCGACGTCCTCTTTGTACCCCTGTTTATCGCCGGCATCGAGACGGCGGACGCCGTCCCAGGCGCTCCCTCGTATGGCGGTTCCATCATCCATGCCAACTACACCCACTCCCTGGTGGGCGCGCTGCTCATCTCGCTGATTGCCGGCCTCCTGGCGGCTCGGCCATGGGGGAGACGCGGTGGCCTCGTCGTTGGCGGCCTCGTATTCAGTCACTGGATACTCGATCTGCTGGTCCACCGGGCCGACCTGCCCATCTTGCCCGGCAACGCCGGCAACCTACCCACCCTCGGCTTCGGCCTGTGGGCCATGCCCGTCGTGAGCGCGGTCCTGGAAGCCATCCTGGTTCTCGGCGGTGGGTTCCTCTACTACCGCGCCGCGACGGCTCTCCCCACTCCTCCGGGAGGCAACCGCCAGGCGTACCACCAGCGGGCGTTGCTGGCCGCCACCGTCACCGGGCTATTGTTGGTCCTATCCCTCGTCGCCAATGTGGTTGGTCTTGTTTGATGCGCTGGCAGTCCTGAGTCAACGACACCCCGGCCTGGGTCAACTTGACTCAGGCCGGGGTGTGCTCTTGCTGAAGGTCAACGCCGTAGGCGCTTTGCCCAACCGGCGACGGGGTTCAGCCCCGCGCCACGTTCCTAGAACACTTCGCTGCCGCCGCTGCCGCTCTTCTGCTGGACGCGGTTGCCCTGGATTTCGCCGCGCCACGCGCCCGTCGACTGCCCGCGCTCCTCGATGAACTCCTTGAAGCGCTTCAGGTCGCCTTCGACACGCCGTGACACGAAGCCCAGCTTGTCGCCCGCGGTCTCGACAATACCTTCTGGATCATAGTCCAGCCGCAGTGTGACCTGCGTCTTGTCGGCGCCGAGTGACTGGAAGCTGACCGCCCCGCCGTTCTCCGCGCCCGTCGTGCTGCGCCAGGCGATGCGCTGATCGGGCACCTGGTGCGTGATCTCAGCCTTCCACTGCTCTTCCTTGCCCGCGATATTGGCCGTCCAGCGCAGGTGCTTGTCGTCCAACTGCTTGACTTCCTTGACGCCTTCCATGAACTTCGGGAAGGACTCGAACTGGGTCCACTGGTTGTACGCCGTCTGCACCGGCACGTTCACTTCAATCGACTTCTCAATGTGAGCCATCTTGAACCTCCTTCGACGTGTCTTGTGAGTTCCAAATCCCTGTCCCATGCCGCCGAGCCTGGCGGCGCAACACGTCACGGAGTGGAGCAAAACGCGTGCCAGTGTAATTTGGACTACGTTTAGTGGGCGCGGAGGGCACGCAGGACCAGGGCCAGCCGGATCTGGACCGCGTCGTCGAAGCAGCGTGGGTCCAGGCCCGTCAGCGACGAGATCTTCTCCAGCCGATAGGTGAGGGTGTTGCGGTGGATGCAGAGACGCTCCGCCGTGAGCGACGCTGAGCAGTCCGCCGCGAAGAAGGCGTTGAGGGTGTCGATGAGTTCCGGTGCGTGGTCCAGCGGGCTGAGGAGGTACGTGGCCAGGTCGACCTTGGTCTGCTCGTCGGCGACGGCGACGAAGGCCGGGATGCCCAGCGCGTCCAGGCAGTGGACACCGTTCTGGCCATGGAAGCGCCGCCCCAGGGACAGCGCCGCCACCGCATCGTCGTACGAGCGCGCCAGCCCCGTCACGCCCGGATGGTAGCGGCCAATCCCGACGCTGATGGCGCAACCCATGTCGCTGCGCAGCCGCTTGAGCAGCGCCGAGCCGGCGCGCTTGAGCGCCGTCAGGTTGGCCCACGACGGGTTGATCGTCTCGGCCGTCTCCTGGTTCTCGGCCCACACCACCAGGTTGCGGGTGTTGCTGGCCTTGAGGACGGCCACCTCACCCTGGCCGATGTAGGCGCAGATCAGGTCGTTGGGCAGATGGAAAAAGTCCACGACGCTGCCGATGACGTGCTGCGCACGGCGGCGCACCTCATCCTCGCTCACGCCGTCGCCACCCTGGCGTAGGATGTAGTCGGCGGCGTCGATGAGGATGACGGCGCGCGGCGGCGTCATATCCAGGCCAAGCAGCCGCGCCTGGCGCAGGATGTCCTCTTCGTCGTGGAGCAGCCCGTGGAGCAAGTTGTGGATAAAGGTGTTCTTGAGTTCCTGCTGTTGCGGCAGGCGGTCGAGCACGGCCGTCTGGTTGATGACCAGTTCGACCACCCCCTGGGCCAGGCGCGGCGAGATAGCCTCGCCGCTGAGGGAGTCGCCGACGACGACCTCACCGGTCTGTCCGGCGACGCTAAGGGGCAAGGTGAGCAGCACCTCGCCCACGTCCAGGGCCGGCTCGAAGGGCCGCCCGACGCGGTCGCTATGCTGACCGGCCACGACAACCCCTCGCGCGACGACAGCCACCCGCGCCGCGAGCAGGTCTGTCAGCTTCTCGACGACCGCCTCGGCGACACGCCGAAACGGCCTCTCGCTAGAGGCTCGCAGCGGCGCGTACGCCGCCGGCATATTCAATTCACGCGGAACCATCATGGCGCTCATAGGCAGTGTGCCTCGCTTGTACTGCCTATAAGCAACTTCTGGGCCAAACTGTACGGGACCGTACCCTTAAGCAGCGGCCTCCTCGTACACCGTCCGGATGCGCTCGATAATCCCCGTCGTGGAGCGGTCCTGGAGGTAGGGAAGGATCTGGACCTCGCCGCCCAGCCGCTCCACCAACGGCGCTTCGGGCAGCGTCTCGCGCGTGTAGTCCCCGCCCTTGACAAACACGTCCGGGCGGATGGCCTCGATGAGCCGCATTGGGGTGTCGTCGTCGAAGGCCATCAGATGGTCGACGCAACTCAACGCCGCCAGCACCTGAACGCGGTCCTCCAGCGAGTTGATGGGCCGCAGCGACCCCTTGAGGCGGCGCACGCTGCTGTCCGAGTTCACGCCCACGATGAGCACGTCGCCCAGCGACTTGGCGCGGCTGAGGTAGGTGATGTGTCCGCGGTGAAGGATGTCGAAGCAGCCGTTGGTGAACACGATGCGCCGGCCCTGCTCGCGATACATCGCCAGCCGTGTCTGCAAGCGCGTCATGTCGGCTACGTACTTGCCCGCCCCGGCTACCGTCTCGCGCAACTCGTCCGCCGAGCATGTCGACGTGCCGTCCTTGCTGACGACGACGCCGGCTGCCGCCGAGGCCAGGTCTGCCGCGCCGGGCGTGTGGGCCCCCGCCGCCAGCGCCAGCGTCAAGGTGCTGACGAAGGTATCACCCGCGCCCGCCGCCCGGGCGTGGCTCGTCGGCTGGGCATAGGTGCGGTAGGGCGTCGCGCCCCGCTCGAACACCAGCGCGCCCTCGGTGTCCAGCGTCACCGCCGCGATCTGCGCCCCCGTCAGTTCCAGGACGTGATCACCATGGGGCAGCATGCGCTCGACGCGCGAGCGGACCGGAATATCGTCGGGCAGGCCCAGCAGGCGTGTCGTCTCGTTATAGTTGGGCTTGACCGCCGTCACGCCCACATGGCGGTAGGCGGCCAGGTCCTTGGCGTCGACGACCAGCACACGGGGCGTCCGCGCCTGCCAGTCGGCCAGCGCCTTGACCACCCGCCGTGTCAGCACGCCGTAGCCGTAGTCCGAGACGACGACGGCGTCGCTGCGCGGGAACAGCTCGGCCAGGTGATGCAGCAGCAACTCCTCCGTCAGGCGGTCCACCGGCTCCAGGCTGCCCTGGTCAAAGCGGACCACCATCTGCGACGTGGCGATGACGCGCTGCTTGGCGAGGGTACGCCGATTGCGCCGCACCAGAAGATGGTGGGTATCGATGCCACGCTCATCGAGCGCGCGCCGCAGCAGGTCGCCCTCGGCGTCGTCACCGATGACCGACAGAAACTTGACATTGGCGCCCAGGCCGTGCAGGTTGGCGACGGTGTTGGCCGCCCCGCCCGGCGCGTCCACGCGTTGGGCGATGGTCACGACGGGGACGGGCGCCTCGCGGCACAGCTTGGCCGTCGTGCCGTGCAGGTAGCTGTCAAGCATGGCATCGCCAATCACCAGCACATTCAACTGGGCAAACTGATCAATCACGTTCATCACCGCATTCATGCGTCATCCCTCCTCATCACCAACTCCGACCACCGACCACCGTCGATTGACGATTGACGATTGACGATTGTCCCTCGCCCCTCGCCCCTGTCCCCTCGCCCCTAACCCCTGTTCTATGCCGCTTGCCGCTCCAACTCGTCCAGCGGCGTCGGCATCTCGTTGTGGACCACCTGTGCCCCGTGCGGGTCGAAGTCGAAGGCCATCTCGCGCAGGCCGTAGCGGCCCAACGCCTGCCGCACCCGCGTCTGATACTCTGGTGGACAGTAGAGCAGCATGAAGCCGCCGCCGCCTGCCCCCGCAATCTTGCCGCCCAGCGCCCCGGCCCCGCGCGCCGCCGTGTACCACTCCTCAATCGCCGCCGACGACACGCGGTTCGACAGACGGCGCTTCTCCTGCCAGCTCTTGTCCAGGAGACGGCCAAAATCGTCCAGGTTGCCCGCCCGCAGCGCGTCCACCATCTCCCCCGCGAGGGCCTTGATGTGGTGGAGCGACTCGACGACGGTCGTCTTGGTCCGCGTGTTGGCGCGCTGGTCGCGCAGGATGTGCGCTGAGTCACGGCGCTGCCCACTCTCGAACAACATCAGCCGCGTGTTGAGGGCATCCTGGACACCGTCGGGCAGTCGCAGCGGGGCCACATGTACACCGTCGGCGCTTAGTTCAAGGGTGTTCAGCCCACCGAACGCGCTGGCGTACTGGTCCTGCTTGCCGATGGGGTGGTCGAGACGGTCGATCTCCAGCCAGCACGCCGCCTCCGCCGCCTCGCGCGCCGCGAGCGGGCGGCCCAGGTAGGCTCCCAGCGCGGTCACGAGTGCGACGGCCATCGCGCTCGACGAGCCAAGCCCGGTGCCCGGTGGCACGCCCCCGGCCAGGTGCAGGTCCACGCCCATCTCGACCAGCCCGTGCGGCGCGAAGTACTCGATGGCCGCCTTGGGCAGCGACAGCGGTTCTGCGACCGGCGGCAAGACGCCTGGCGCGTAGATCTCGGACAGCTTGTAGTCGGCGGACGTGATGCGGATACCACCGCCTGGGCGGGGGCGCGCCACGACCGACGCGTAGCGCGTGATGGCGGCGTTGACGACAAACCCCCCGAAGCGCGTATAGTAAGCGGCGAGGTCTGTCCCACCTCCGCCCAGGCTAATCCGAACCGGCGCGCGTGCGATCACCATCTCTCCCTCCTCTGGGCCAGTGAAGAAGGATGAATTAGGAATTGTGAAAGTGGCTCTCTCACGTTTTTCTTTCATAATTCCTAATTCCTCCTTCATCCCTCCCCTACGGCCAGCTGGTCTCCGTCAACGGCGTGACGATCATCTCCTGCATCACCGACTCGCCGGGCATGCTCGCGGCGAAGACGATGGCCGCGGCCACGTTGGCCGGGTCTTGCAGGTGACGCTCGTCGGGCATCGGGATGCCCTGCTCCGGGAAGCGGTCAAAGAAATGCGTCTTCATGCCGCCCGGAATGACCGTCGTCACGCGGATGCCGTCGGCGCGGCCCTCGACGCCCAGCCCGCGCCCGAAGCCGACCAGCCCCCACTTCGTCGCGTGGTAGGCCGAGGCGTTGCCCCAGGCGCGCGTCGCCGCCGTCGACGCCACGTTGAAGATGTGCCCAAACTGGTTGCGCTGCATGTGGGGTAGGGCCGCCTTGGCGACCAGGAACGGGCCGCGCAGGTTCACGCCCAGCACCTTGTCCCACTGCTCCACCGTCATCTCCGCCACCGACTTGACATAGTCCACAGCGGCGGCGCTCACGACAAAGTCCAGCCGCCCGAAGCGCTGGGCGACCTCGTTCACCACCTCGAACACGCGCTCGGCGTCGCTCACGTCGCAGCCGTACGCCGCGCTCTCGACACGGTTCGCCAACTCGCGGCTCACCCGCTCGGCGTTGGCCTGGTTGATGTCCAGGCACGCCACCGCACAGCCTGCCTGCGCGAACGCCCGCGCCGTTGCCTCCCCCAACCCGCTCCCCGCGCCCGTCACGAGCGCGACCTTACCTTGCAGTGTCCCGTTCATCGCTGTTCATCCTTTACTAGACTAAGGTGGGTGTTCATAGTAGGGGCAGACCTACGTGTCTGCCCTGGACCGATGTGTCCCTCAGGGCGAACACACAGGTTCGCCCCTACGCGGACACGATTTCTTGAAGTTCTATGCCGTCCGCTTGAGCGGCTCCTCGCGCCGCCGCGCGGCGTCCTCGAAGCGGCGGCCCTCGTTTGCCAACAGAGTTTCGTACAGTTCGGCAGTGCGTTCCGCCGTCCGCCGCCACGTGAATTCGCGCTCGACGCGCGCCCGCGCCGCCCCCTCCATCCGCTCGCGCAGCGCCGGATCGCTGAGCAGCACGACCAGCCGATCGGCCAGCGCCTGCGGGTCGCGCGGCGGGACCAGGTAGCCCGTCACCTTGTCGTGGATGGTGTAGGTGATGCCGCCCACCGCCGAGCCGATGACCGGCCGCCCGCACGCCATCGCCTCTAGCGGCGTCAGGCCGTACGGCTCGTACCACGGCGTCGTCACCGCCACGTCGCCCGCGCTGTAGTACAGGCGCAGCACGTCGGGCTGGCGCTTGCCCGTGAAGTGGACGCGGTTGGTGATGCCCATCTCGCGGGCGATGGCCTGGCAGGCCCCAATCTCCGGTGTGACATGGGGGTCCGGGGTCTCAGTGTCGCCGCCGACCAGCAGCAGCCGCACCGGCAGGTCCGTCTGCTGGGCCAGCAGGCCCACCGCGCGCACGACGTTGCGCACGTCCTTGCGCGGCAGCATCCGCCCGACGTAGACCACCACCAGGTCGTCGGTGTCCAGCCCGATGAGGCGGCGGGCCTCGTCGCGGGGCACGGGGCGGAAGCGCTCGATGTTGACCGCCGACGGGATGATGACGACCTTCGATGGGTCGGCGTGGTAGTCGTCCACCAGTTCAGCGCGCTCGCTGGGGCACTGGGCGATGAGGCGGTCGACCTCGCGCACCACCAGCCGCTCCACCGCCAGCCGGCCGTCCGGGCTGGTATCGGCCTCGCCCTGGTGGCGGCGCTTGGTCATGCCCATAGCGTGGAAAATCTGCACTGTGGGGATGCGCAGCCGCTGGCCCAGTTGAGCGGCCACCCAGCCCGACATCCAGAAGTTGCCGTGGACCAGGTCGTAGCGCACACCGTCCCGCCGCGCGAAGTCCAGGAACGCCTCGCGGAAGTCGGGCATCAGCGGCCAGAGCTTATCCTTGAGCAGGAACTCCTGGGGGCCGGCCGTCAGGTTGACGACCCGCACCCCCGGCGCCCAGGGGATAACCTCCGGCGCGCTGGCCGCGTCACGCCGCGTGAACACATCGACGGCGTACCCTAACTGTCCCAGGTGGCGGCTCACCTCGTCTACGTACACGTTCTGTCCGCCCGCGTCTTCGCTGCCCAGCAGCGCCACCGGGCTGGCGTGCTCACTCAAGAATGCGATGCGTCGCTTGGCCATAACCCCGTCCTTTGTCAACAGCGTGCCCTCAGGCCACCTTCGCCAGTCGTTCGCCCAATACAAACTCGAACGCCGTGTTCCAGTCGTGGATGAAGCGGTCGAGGCTGAAGCGCGCCTGGGCCACGCGGCGGGCCGCCTCCCCCATGCGCTGCGCCTCGGCCGGGTAGCGCAGCAGATAGCGCATCCCGTCAATCAGCTCGTCCACGTCACACGAGATAAAGCCGTGCACTCCATTCTGGAGGACGCTAGGCACCTCCGTCGTCGCCAGGGCGACGATGGGCATGCCGATGGTCATGCCTTCAATGACCGCCAGCGGCAGGCTGGTGTAGCGCATCGGGCTGAATAGGAAGCGGTACTCGGCCACGCGCTGGTGCAGGTGGCGGTACGGGATGTCGCCCAGCCCGCCGTACTGCTCTGTCTCCATGCCCACGATGTCCAACGGCACCTGCTCCCGCGCCTGCAAGAAGATGTCGTAGCCCGCGATGCGCGGGCGGCGGTGGATGCCGTTGGCGACCAGGATGCCGCGCTCGATGTGGCCCTGGTAGCGCGCCGTCGGGTCAATGGCGACGCTGTGCTCGATGACCATCGTCGGCGTCCGCCCGTTGTCCCACATCAGGTGGTTGAAGTGGGTGACGTGCACCAGCAGCATGTTGGGGTCATCCACCGGGTGCTTCGAGTCGGTCGGATGCGGCTTGGGCGTGTTGTGCTCCAGGTAAATCTTGGGCAGGCGCTGCTGAGCCGGGCTGAGAATCTCGTACTGGTCCTCCAGGTAGTTCTTGGGCGTTTGGAAGATGACGAGGTCCAGGTCCAGGTCGCGCACGCACTCAGCCGGCACCTCGCGCACGTAGTCGGGGGTGTCAAACGTTGGGCCGCGCCCGCCGTAGCCATGCCGGGGGTCGGACTTGACCGGCAGATACCAGTCGTGCTCGACGCGCGCCAGGCTGTTCAAGTAGCTCCCGTGAATGTGCCAGACCAGAATCTTCAACCGTCGGTTCACTCTCGCCTCCTAAGCAATCACTCGTTCGCGCGTGTCGAGCGCGTCTAACGCCTCATCCAGAACCACCGTCACCGGGAGACGGGCGAGCGCCTCGGCGCCATCGGCGGCGTCGGGGACGACGGCTGGCGCGTCGATGACGCGGTGCCGCTCGCGGTCAGGCGCGGCCCAGTTATCGGGGCGGGTCTGGCCGTACAACGTGATACTCGGCGTGCCCATAGCTGCCGCTAGATGAGCCGCCCCAGTATCGTTGGTGATGAGCAAGTCGAGTTGCCCAATGAGGGCTGCGAACGTGCCCAGGTCTGTCGCGCCGGCCAGGTCGAGGGCCGGGCCGTGCATCTGCCGCTGGACCCAGGCCGTCAGCGCGCGTTCGCCCGCGCTGCCTGTCAGAACGATGCGCGCCCTGACCTGATCCACCAGGGCATCGCCTAACCGATAAAAGCAGGAAGCGGGCCAGCGGCGTGCCTCGTCCTTCGCCCCTACGTGTAGCCCGACCAGCGGCCCACTCAGGTGCGATGCCCGCGCCAGCAGCGCCCGCGCCCGCCGCTCCTCCGCCGCCGTCGTCGGAAACTCCAGGTCTAAGGTTGAAGGTTGAAGGTTGAAGGTTGAAGGTTGGGCGTTGAGACCTTCAACCTGCAACTTGCAACCTTCAACCAACTTGAGCCAGCGCTCCGCCTCGTGGGCGTCCCAGTCGTAGGGCAGGCTCCACGTCAGGCGCGGGTCGGGCGTCTCGCTCTCGCGCAGGCCGATGGATACCTTCGCCCCCAGGTCCGCCACGAAGCCATTGCTCACCCCGCCGCTGCCGTGCATCTGGATGGCGAGGTCGTAGCCGTAGGCCCGCTGCTCGGCCAGGAACTGCGCCGTCCGCTCCGGAATGACCGGTACTTCATTGATGTTCGGGTAGCCGACAAACTCGACAAAGCGGTCGATGTACGCCGGGAAGCGCGCCACGAACTCGCGCGCCCAGGGCAGCCCGATGAACGTGATCTCGGCCTGCGGGAAGCGCGCCCGCAGCGCCCGCAGCGCGGGCGCCGCCAGCACCATGTCGCCCAGGAACAGGCCGCGAAAGATGGCGATGCGCGGCTGGCCCGCCGGGCGCGGGATATAAGGAATAAGGGGCCGTGTCGCCTCGCTCATGCTGCCTCCCGCCGCGCTGCAACTGTTTGCCACGCCTTCCCATCCCTGCCTACCTCGTCCCCCGCTTCCCACGCCTTCCCATCCCTGCCAACCTCTTCCCCTACCTCCCTCCTACTGCCCACGAGTGCCTCCACCGCCGCCACCACTTCCTCCGGCGTGAAGTCGAGGCACGGCTGCCCAATCGGGCACTGGAACAGGTAGCACGGGTGGCACGGCGTCTCGCGCCGCAGCAGGCGGTGCGGGACGAAGCGCGGCCGCCACTGCGACTCCAGGTCCGTGCCTGAGTACAGGGCCACCACCGGCGTCTCGACGGCGTCGGCTAGGTGCAGCGGCAGCGTGTTGCCGCACACCACTGCCTCCGCCTCCGCGATGAGCGCCGCGTACTCGGCCAGCGTCGTCTTCGCCTGGAGCAGCCGCGCGTGGGGCGCGTGGGCCATCACCATCTGGAGGAATGGCGCCTCGCGTTCGACACCCGTCACCAGCACCGGCCAGCCGCGCTGCGTGAGCAGGTGCGCCGCCTCCCCCATGCGCTCCGCCGGGAAGCGCCGCGCCTGGGCGCTGGCCCCCGGATGGATCAGGATGTACGGCGCGGCCGGGTCTAGCCCCGCCTCGGCCAGCAGGCCCGGCACGGCCTGCCGCGCCTCGGGTGCGATGCTGACCCGCAGCCGACGGTCGCGCGCCACGAAGCCCAGCGACTCGACCAGCCGCAGGTTGCGCTCCACCTGGTGCAGCTCGTCGGGCGCGCCCTTCAACTCCGTCGTCAGACACCGCCCGCCGAACTCCTTCGACTCGCCTGCCCGTAGCGGGATACCCGCCAGGTAGCACACGTAGCCGGGCGCGTGGGGTGTCTGCGAGAACGAGGTGAAGATGAGCGCGGCGTCAAACCCTTGCCCCCGCAGATCCTCGACCAGTGTCAACTCGCGGGCCGGATCGAACGGCAAGTGACCGAGGTCCTGCCATACGGAGCGCCACGTCATCACGTCGTCTACCCACGGCAGCAGCGGGGCGGCGCTCGCCCCGCCCGGGCTGGCGAGCAGGGTCAGGCGCGCCTGGGGCGACGTCTCCTTGACCGCCCGCAGCGCCGGACCGAGCATCACCACGTCCCCGATGTTATCCATCCGCACGGCGAGGATATTCCGCGCCTGAAGCCACTCATTCATACCCTAACTCCATTCAAGACCGCCGACGGCAGACCGCCGACATTCTCAAGAACCCTCTCGACTGTCATGCCGAACTCGGAGTGACAGCGGAGCGCCGACTTGAGGCGGCTGTTACGCGAACTGCAACGCTATCTCGTCGTCGTCAGTCGTCGGTCGTCGGTCGTCGGTCGCCGCCAGCAGTTCCCCCGCCGCCTCGACCACCATATCCGGCGTGACGAGCCGCAGGCACTCGTGCCCGTAAGGGCAGACCCGGCTGTAGCAGATGCGGCATGGCACGTCGTGGTACAGCTGACGGTGCGGGACGCGCCACGGCCCCCACTGCTCCGGGGGGTTGGTCAGGGCGAACAGGGCGACGACGGGCGTCTTCACCGCCGCCGCGATGTGCATCGGCCCGGTGTTGTTCGTCACCGTCAGGTCCGCCGCCTCGATCAGGGCGCAGAACTCCTCAAAGGGCAGCTCGCCCGCCAGGGCCAGCGCGTCGCGCCGCATCGCGCCTCGAATCTGCGTCACCAACTCCCGCTCGCTCCTCGCCCCGGTCAGGACCACCGTCGCCCCCAGCCGCTCCCCCAGCCCGTCTGCCACCTGGGCGAACATCTCCCAAGGGTACGTCCGCGCCGGCATGCTGCAGCCCGGGTGAACGACGATGAGGGGGCGAGAAGCTACGCCCGACGCCGCCAGCCGCTCGGCCAGGCGGGCGCGGGCGGCGTCGGGTACGCGCAACACCAGGTCGCGCTCGTCGGTCGTCAGGCCAATCGCCCCCACCAGGTCCAGCCCGCGCTCGACCTCGTGCATCATGCGTTCGGGATGCTTGTGGCGGCTGGTCAGCAGCGAGCCGGGGCCGTCAATCGACGCCGCGACGCGCAACGGGATGTCGGCCAGGTAGCACAGGTAGGCGGCGGGCAGGGCGCTCTGGCGGAACGAGCCGAAGATGATGGCCCCATCGAACCGCCCCTCGCGCAGGCGGCGGATCATCGCCTCCTCGCGCCCGCTGTCCTGCGGCAGCTTGTGCCAGGGGTCCATCCAGGCCGCTTCGTAGACGATGACATCGTCCAGGTCGGGGTTGAGCCGCCCGGCCTGCGCCCCGACCGGGCTGGCGAGCAGCGTCAGGTGGGCGCGCGGCAGCGACTGGCGCACGGCGTGGATCGCCGGCGTCGTCACCAGCACGTCGCCTAGGTTGTCCAGGCGGATGAGGAGGACGCGCCGCACGCCTTGCCACGCCTCGGGAATGGCTGTCTGTAGCGTCACGGCGGGCGGCGCCCCCTTAGCTGGGGATGGAGAGTTCAGAGGTGTCATAGACCAGTCCCTGGAGGGCGTTCGGCTTGTAGGCCCCGTCGCGCCACGATTGCCAGCTCGCGGGCTGGTAGGCTGTTTCCACCAGCGGCCCCAGTCCCTCGGCGGCGCGGATGAGCGCCAGGGCATGGCGCGTGTCGCGGGCGACGAAGGCCGGTCGGCGCAGTTGGACGCGCGGCCGCCGCTCTGTACCCAGGTCGACCAGCACAGTCCGCGCGCCGGCGCGGTTGCCCGCCTCGACGTCGTCGAGGATGTCGCCGACGAACCACGAGCGGCGCACGTCCAGATCGAGTTCGGCCGAGGCGCGGTGGAGCATACCCGGTGCGGGCTTGCGGCACAGGCACTGCATCGCCAGGCCGGGGACGATGCCCTCTGGGTGGTGCGGGCAGTAGTAGATGCCGTCGATCCGTACGCCGTCCTTCGCCAGTTCACGCTTCAGGTGCTCGTGCATGCGGCGCAGGTCGGCCTCGGTGAACAGGCCGCGCGCCAGGCCCGACTGGTTGGTGACGACCACCAGCTTGAAGCCCGCCTGTTGCAGCCGCTTCAGGTGGGGCGTCAGGCCGTCGTACAGGATTAATTCTTCGGGGCGAGTGGGGTAATGACGGGGGTGAACTAACGTTCCATCACGGTCGAGAAAGATAGCGCGGTGCGCCATAGGTCAACTCCTTCCATCGGCACTGTCCCCTACGCCGTGGGAGGGTCGCCTCGGTATAATTGGGTGTGTTGAGACATTCTACTCTCTTTTATGCGGCGCGTCATCGGGCAGATGACAGAACTTGAGGTGACTTTTGGGGCCTCCGCTTGGTCGCCTGCACAAAAAAGCCTCAACGTAGTGTACAATGAGGGCCATTACCTCGCGCGCAAGGAGTACCGTCCATGTCGTCAGCGGCCACGCCTGCCCCATCGCCAGTCATTGGCCTGTTCATCCAACTCGACCGCGCTCCGCACGTCACGTCCGTCTACCGGGACGCCCTCGACCTCATCAGCGCCGCCGAAGAACTGGGCTTTGCCTCCGTCCGTGTCGCCCAGCACCACTTTGGCCAGCGCTACGGCCGCCTGCCCGCTCCGCTGCTGTTCCTCGTCGCCGCCGCCCAGCGTACCCGCCGCATCCGCCTCGGCACCGCCCTCATCACCGTCCCCTTCGAGCATCCCTTGCGGCTTGCCGAGGACGCCGCCGTCGCCGACTGCCTCATGGACGGTCGGCTCGAACTGGGGCTGGGGAGTGGCTTTGACCCCGCCGAGTTCGCCACGTTTGGCGTCGACATGGCCACCCGCCGCGAGCGCACCACGGAAGCTATCACTCTGCTACAGCGCGCCCTACGCGGCGAACCGCTGAGTGACGACGGCGCGCGTCTCGAACCAGCCGCTCCCTCCCTGGCCGAGCGCCTCTGGCTCGGCGTCATGACCCCCGACGGCGCGCGCCACGCTGCCCAGATGGACCTGGGCATCCTCCTCGGCCGCGTCGAGCGTGGCAGCGGCCCGCCCACCCAGAACCAGGCCGCCATCACCCAGGCTTATCGCGCCGCTCTCGGCCCGCGCGCCCATCGCGCCCGCATCGCCGCCGGCCGCACCGTCTACCCCGCCCGCGACGCCGCGTCGGCCCGCCATGACCTGTCCGAGGCGCTGGGGCCGCTCGTCACCGAGTATGTCGCCAAGGGCCTCGCCCCTCAGGTCGACTCGTGGCAAGAGCGCCTGGCCGCGCTCCACATGATCCACGGCCACCCCGACGACATCATTCCTGTCTTGCGGGCCGAGCAGGCGGCTATCGGCTGGACCGAACTCATGATCCAGGTCGACCCCGGTGACTTGCCGCTGGCCAAGGCGCTGCGGGCGCTGGAATTGTTCGCTACCGACGTCATGCCGCATCTGGCTCAGTAAGGAGAGCGTGCTATGCAACTCGACAACCAGATTGCCCTCGTCACCGGCGCGTCGCGCGGCATCGGCAAGGCCATCGCCCTCGCCTTCGCCCGCGAGGGCGCGGCCCTCGTCATCACCGGCCGCGACACCGAGGAGTTGGCGCGCACCCGCGACGAGATCACCGCGCTTGGCGCCCAGGCGACGGTCATCGCCGCCGACCTGGCCCAGCGCGGCGCGGTGGATGACCTCTACGCCCAACTCGGCCCGGCCCACGACCGCGTCGACATCCTCGTCAACAACGCCGGCATCGGCAGCAGCGCCAACCCGCGCGCCGTCGTCGACTACGACGACGCCTTCTGGGAGCAGAGCCTCTACCTCAACCTGACCGTCCCCTACCTGCTGTGCAAGCGCGTCCTGCCGGGCATGCTCGCCCGCCGCCACGGGCGCATCATCAACATCGCCTCCATCAACAGCAAGCTGCCCAGCCTGCACGGTGCGGCCTACACCGCCAGCAAGCACGGCCTGCTGGGCCTGACGCGCGTCGTGGCCCTGGAGACGGCGGGGACGGGCGTCA
>CAZLBQ010000076.1:0-16008 GCA_964557745.1 uncultured Anaerolineales bacterium | reverse complement strand
TGGGGCGCACCGTCTCACCCCGCATAATGGCCGCCGCGCGCAGGATGGCCTCGACGGGCTTCTTGTAGCCTGTGCAGCGGCACAGGACGCCGGACAGGGCGTCGCGGACTTCGGCCTCAGTCGGGCGGGGGTTGTGGTCGAGGAGGTGCTTGGCGACGAGGACCATGGCGGGCGTGCAGTAGCCGCACTGGATGGCCCCGGTATCGATGAACGCCTGCTGGATGGGGTGCAGGCCCTTGCTGGGCTTCCAGCCGGGCGCGGGGGCTTCGCCGATGCCCTCGATGGTGACGATGGCCGCGCCCTCGGCCTGGGCCGCCAACCGCACGCACGTTAGCGCCGGCTGGCCGTTCAAGAGAACGGCGCACGCGCCGCACTCGCCCGTCTCGCAGCCGTGCTTGACGCCGTGCAGACCAACGTTGCGCAGCGCGGTTAGAAGGCGCTCGCCCGGCGCTACGTCCAGGGTGCGAGCCTCGCCATTGATGGTCACATGGACGTCCATAATCCCCTTCGCTCTACTATGTCGCGTCGCGCCGGAGCCACTTGACGACCGTCGGCGGCTGATAGGCCGCCATGCGGTCCAGCAGCCGCGCCGGGTTGTCGTCAATCACCAGCATGTCGCGGTGGGCGGCGCGGACAAAGCCCGCCGTCACGCTATCGTCCAGGAAGCGCAGAAAGGCGTCGAAGTAGCCGTCGACATTGAGGATAGCGCACGGCTTACGATGGTAGCCCAACTGCGCCCAGGTCACAATCTCGCAGAACTCATCAAGGGTGCCGAAGCCGCCCGGCAGCGCGATAAAGGCGTCGGCCAGCTCGGCCATGAGCGCCTTGCGCTCGTGCATCGAACCGACGACGCGCAAGTCCGGCAAGGCTCGATGACCGACTTCCTTAGCCAGCAGGGCGTCCGGGATGACCCCGACGACCGAGCCGCCTTCGGCCAGCGCGGCGTCGGCCAGTTCGCCCATCAGGCCCACCGCCCCGCCGCCGTAGACGAGGCCGAGACCTCGGCGCGCCAGCGTCCGCCCTAGTTCGTGGGCAGCCGTCACATACCCAGGCCGCGCGCCCAGGCTCGAGCCGCAAAAGACCCCAACGCGCTCCATCAGCCGCTCTTATTGTCCGTCAGCACGTAGCTGTTGATAATCTGCTTGGCAGTGTCAACGGCGCGCGGCCAGGCGTCCTGGTTGAAGCTGGCCGAGATCACCGAGATGCGCGTGCCGTCAATGCGCAACTGCGCGAGGGTGTGCAGCGGGCGGTTCTGGGCGTTGGTATACTCCATCTCAACCCACACGACCGTGGGCGACGAGGGCAGCCGCGCCAACTCCTTGTAGTTCTTATTCTGCGTGACACCTGTCACCTGAAAGAAGTAGTCGATGAGCTGCGTCGCCTGCTCCGACGGGGTTGTCCCCCAGTCGAATTGGGCGACGGAGATGAAGCCCTCCGGTCCCACGAACGCCGTCGCCGCCTTCATGTTCTCCTGCGTCGGCTTCTGGGGCTGCGCCCGCCAACTGGCCGGCACGTCAATCCTGAACTTGTTGGTCGTGTCGTTGTATGTCGCCAGGGCGGCAAAACTATCGCCCGGCCGCGGCCCCTGCGCCGCCGGGGCGGCCGCCGGCGCCTGCGCGCCGCCGCACGCCGCCAACAGCAGGGTCATCCCCAACACCAACGTCACCACAGCTTTATGTAACAATGTCCTCTCCCTTCACTCACTCCGTCGCGCCTCAGGCCGCCGCGTGCCAGGCGTCGCCCAGCGCCCGCCGCAGCAAGACGCCGACCATCGCGGCGCGATACTCGGCGGACGCCAGATAATCCGTGACCAGGTCCAGGTCTGAGGTTGCGCTTTGCACGCACGCTTCAAGGCCCTGATTGGTCAGCGTCTGTCCCTGTAAGGCCGCCTCCGCCCGTTCGAGCCGCCGCGCCCAGCCGCGCGGGCCGTTGGGGTTCGTCGGGGGCGGGACCAGCGCGCCGCTCGCCGCCAGGCCGATACGGCGCACCGTTCCACCGTCCAGGACCAGCGCCACTGCGACGGCCACGAGGGGCGCATCACTCGGCGTGCGGCGCACGGCGTGGCAGCCGACGCCCTCGGCCGCGACCTGCGGAACAATGATCTCGGTCAGCACGCCCTCACACCGCGCGCTACCACCTTGATACAACGCGGCCAGGGGCCGCCGGGATGCGGTTGGCGTGTAAATCACCGTCTCGGCCCCCAGGGCCAGCAGCAACGCCGCCAATTCGGGCGCCTGCTCGGTCAGCAGCGAGCCGCCCAGCGTCGCCTGGCGGCGCAAGAGGCTGCTCGTCGCCACCCGCGCCGCATGGGTCAGGTGGCCGCCGGCAACGGCCCGGGCCTGAGGCGCGTCCGCCAGCGCCGCCAGTGTAACCAGCGCCCCCATGTGCAGCCCGTCCGCCTCGACGCGCAGTGTGTCGAGGCCCAGCCCCGACAGGTCCACGACCGCCCCGACCTGGGAGTCGGCGTCGCCCACGACCTCCGTCCCGCCCGCCAGGGCCACGGTGCGTGGCGTCTCACGGTCCAGCAACTGGACGGCTTCCTCAATAGTTTCCGGTTTAACGATTTCGGTCAGATTGCGCATCTCAGCCTCATATCAGTTTAGCGGAACAGGTCACGGTCGCGCGCCCGCAGGACTTCGGTGGCGCTCGCCTCGCGGGCCTCGAACGGCAGGCCGCGCGCGACGATGACGGGCCGCCCCTCGTCGCCCTGGCCCTGGAGGAGGGAGGCCGCTGAAGCCACCTGATCCGCGACGGCGACGATGGTGTGCTGCAACTCGTAGCCAAACAGGTCAACCGCGCCGCGTCGGTCTTCCAGCGGCGCGATGCCTGCCACGCCAATCGCCACCCCCGATGCCCCATCGCGCCACGGGCGGCCATGCGAGTCGTTGATGATGACGGCCACCCGCACCCCACTCAAGTCGGCCAGGCGATCACGCAGCCGACGCGCAGAGGCGTCGGGGTCCAGGGGCAGCAGGACGACAGAGTCGCCGCCGTCGACGTTGGAGCGGTCCACCCCCGCGTTGGCGCAGATGAGGCCATTGCGCTGCTCGACAATCAGAACGCCATGGGCCACGCGCACGACCTCGCGCGTCTCATCCAGGATCACCTGGACCATGCGCGGGTCCTTGCGCGTCTCGTCGGACAACGCCAGCGCCTGCGGCCCCGGCGTGACATCAGCCAGCCGGCGCAGCCGCCCCTCGGCCTTCGAGACGACCTTCTGGGCGACCACGACAATATCGCCGTCCTGGAGCGCCAACCTCGCGCCCTCCAGTCCAGCCAGGATCAGCGCAGCGAGGTCGTCGCCTTCATGGATGAGCGGGATGTTGGGGACAGCAGTTAGCGTGAGTTGGGTGATCAACCTTCAACCTTCAACTTTCAACCTGGAACCCCGACATTCGAGACCCGGATCCCCGCGCCCTTGCTCTTGTAGCGAATGTTGATATTGATGAGGATGGACGTCAGCCCCTCGGGTACCAGCGCATTAGCGAGCGGCCCGGCGTCCCAGGCGCGCATCCCGCCCGCCTCAGCCAGGGCGATGACCGTATCCTTGGCCGCCTTGTCGTCGCCGCACACCAGGACGTCGCAGTCCACCTCGGCGTGGGGGTCCATTAACTGGTGCGCGCCGACGTTCTGGAACGCCGCCACGACCTTGACGCCCTCGCCCACCTGGCGCTGCGCCTGGACAGCGGCCGGGCCGTCGGGCATATTGGGCACCCGCCGCTTAGCCTGGGGGTCCAGAGGCACGACCGCCGTGATGAGGATTTTGCCCTGGACGACGGCCTTGACGTCCTCGAGCGTTGGAACCTGTCCGGCGTACGGCGTGCTCAGTACGACGATGTCGGCCTGCTCGGCGGCCTGACGGTTGGCCGCGCCGCTGATGGGCGCGTCGGCGAGCTTGCTGCGTAACTCCGCGGCGTGGCCCTCGGCGCGGGCCTGGTCACGCGAGCCAATGATAATGGGGTAGCCTGCCGCCGCCCAGCGCAGCGCCAGCCCCGACCCTTCTGGCCCGGTGCCGCCCAAAATTGCGATGGTTCGTTTGTCCATACACTCCCTCTCGATAGTCATGCCGAGCGGTGCGAGGCATTTGCTTTGCCCGCGTTGTCAGAGGAGACCCGTCACTGCTTTCGGGGTGACAGATGAAGACCAATCATTATGCCCTGTTGAACCGCGCCCAAACGCCAGGGGCGCGGTCGAGGGCGCGGGCCATAATCTCCTGCTCGTCCAGCGTCGTCAGCGCCCGGTCCTTCATCAACAGCTTGCCGCCCGCGATGGTGTGGGTGACGTTGGAGCCGTCGAAGCCGAACAGGATCTGCCAGGGCACGTTGCCCGCCGTGAGCGGGGTAAACGGGTAGTAGTCCAGGACGATGACGTCGGCCAGCGCGCCGGGGGCCAGGCGACCGATGGGCGCGCCAAACAGCCCCTCTGCCAGCCGCGCGTTGTTGTGGACGGCGACCTGCAGCACGTCGTAGCCGCCCATGATGCGTGGGTCGTGGCGCGCCACCTTGTGCAGCAGGTAGGCCGTCTTCATCTCCTGGAACATGTCATTCGAGAAGCCGTCGTTGCCCAGCACGACCTTGACGCCGCCGCGCAGCAGCGTCGGGATGTCGGCCACGCCGACGGCGTTGTTCATGTTCGAGCGCGGCTGGTGGCTGACCCACGTCCCCGTGTCCCGCAGCAGTTCCATCTCCCAGGCGTCGACGCTGATGGCGTGGGCGACAATGGAGTGCGGCCCCAGGATGCCCCACAGGTGCAGGCGGTCGATGACGCGACGGTCGTACTCCGCCAGCGAGTGCTCCTGGTCGGCCGGGCCTTCGGCGGCGTGGATATGGAAGCCCACGCCGTCCGGGGCAAGCTCGCGGCACTGGGCTAGCGTCGCGTCCGACAGGGTCAGCGCGGCGTGCAGGCCAAACAGGGCGGCCAGTTGGGTTCCGCCCTCGGCCTGGCAGCGCTCGATAAAGCGCAGATTCTCGCGGATGCCGGCCTGGGCGCGCTCCGGGCCGTCGCGGTCGGAGACCTCATAGCACAGACAGGCGCGCAGGCCCGTCTGGGTCACGGCGTCGGCGATGCGGTCCAGCGAGCCGTCAACCGCGTTGGGCGAGGCGTGGTGGTCGACCAGGGTCGTCGTCCCGCGCCGGACCGCGTCCACCAGGCACACCATAGCGCTCCAGTAGACATCCTCCAGGGTGAGGGACTTGTCGAGCTGCCACCACAGGCGGGCCAGGATGGCCGGGAAGTCTCGGGGCGCGGGGCCGGGGATGGCGAGGCCGCGCGCGTAGGCGCCGTAGAAATGGGTATGGGCGCAGATGTTCCCCGGCATGACGAGCTTGCCGGCCACATCGAGGCGCTCGGCATCGGGGTGCTGGGCTTCTAGCTCGGCCGTCGGGCCAACCTGAGTGATACGGTCGCCCTCGATGAGAACCGCGCCGTCGTCGAGAACGGCGTTCGGGTCATCGAACGTGACGACCCGGCCGTGGGTAATGAGCATACTCTCTCCTGGGCGCCCATTGTAGCATAGGCGCCGCTAGGTCACAAACTCAGACCTCTGGTGATGCCACACCGTCCGCCGAGAGTTCGGCGCTGCGTTGCCCCAGACCGAGAACGCGAGGCCGATCGGACTGCAACTCCGCATCGACCTGGTTAATCAGTTCCTCGTAGACATCCTCAGAGAGGAGGCCATCGCGAAAAAGCTCGTCGATGGCGCTGCGCTGAGCGCGGAGGGCCTCACGCATGGCCCCGTCGACTTCCTCCGCCGCCAAATGCGGGTAGGCGCGTAGTAAGCCGCGGATGCCCTCGTCGAGGGCCGCCTCCGCCGCCTCCAGACGGGGTCTCACTGTCTCCCACACTTGGAGCGAGAGCCGCTGCTGCGCCTGGAGGCGGCGGAGCCGCTCTAGGGCTGCTCGCACCGCCAGCAGCTTGCCCCGCATTCGCTCGTAGTCGAGCTGCTCCCGCGAGTGCTCAATCAAGCCTAATTTGCGCAGCAGGAATTGCATCGTCGTGCCCTGGACCAATAAGGTAAAGAGCACAACGCCAAATGCCATGAGGCGGAGTTGGTCCTGCGCGGCAACTGTCACCGGGATACTCAAGACCAGGGCCAGGCTGACCGCGCCACGCAGCCCACCCCAGTACAGGACATGGCGATACGCCAGGGGAATACGCTGACCAGGACGGTCGAGCCAGGCCATCAGGACATAGATAATGAGCCGCGAGGCCATGACGGCCACGACGGCGATGGCGATGGGCCAAGCCTGTCGCGCGAGATCAGGCAGGCTGACCTCAATGCCGATGAGCAGAAAGACAAAGGAGTTGGCGACAAACGCCAGGTATTCCCAGAAGTTAAACAGGACAATTTTGGTCGTCGGTGACATCCCGCGCGGCCCCAGGTTGCCGCTCAGGATACCCGCTGCCACCACGGCGAGTACACCACTGACGTGGAAGCGCTCGGCGACGAGGTAAGCGCCGTAGGCCAGCACGGTCGTCAGCGTCGTTTCAATCAGGTAATCATCAACCAGGCTGATGACCCGCGCGATGAGCCAGCCGAGAACAACGCCGACGGTTAGCCCGCCGGCCGAGACAACCAGGAAATCGAGCAGACTCCCCACGGGATTCACACGGCCCGACAAGACAATCCCCAGCATCAGGTTGAACAGGACAATGGCCGTCCCGTCGTTGAACAGGCTCTCGCCTTCTATCAGTAACGTAAGCCGACGCGGCGTGCCGAGCGAACGAAACAGCGCGACAACGGCCACAGGATCGGTCGCAGCCATTAGGGCGCCAAACAACAGGGCCACGGGCAAAGCCAACCCCGTACCGGCGGCGACGAGACCGCCAACGATCAGCATCGTGATGAGCACACCGGGCACCGCCAGCACGAAGATGACGGGCCAGTCGCGCCTTAACTGCCCCAGGTCGATATGGAAGGCCGCTTCAAAGATAAGCGGCGGCACAAACAACGCCAGGATTAACTCAGGCGTGAATCTCAGTAGCGGACCCGGTTGTACGGCAATTACCAACCCTACTAAGACGAGGGCTACGGTGTAGGGAACCCGTAACCGCCGTACGACAATCGCCACAATGGATGCGAGGAGGAGCAGTTCAATGATGATGGTCTCTGCGCTCAGGAATTGTTCCATCATCGCAGCCTGCCTCCCTGAAAGCAGAACTTACTTTATCAAGACCTGGTCGCTAGATCTGTCAGTGCGAGGCGTCTAGCGCGAGTTGAGCCAACGCAAACGCGCCCAGCACGCCGGCCCGTCCTCCCAGTCCCGGCGGGACGATGTACTCGTCGATGTGGTCCATAATCGCGGGCGACTGGACGTAGCCATTGAGAAGCTCTTGCGTCTTCTGGTGCACCAGGGGGAACAGGTGCGGCTGGGCCATCACCCCACCGCCCATGATGATGCGCTGCGGCGACAGGGTGCAGATGAAGGAGACCAGGGCCAGGGCCAGGTAGTGCGCCTCCAAGGGCCAGGCCGGGTGGTCGAGGGCCAGCGTCTCGGCGCGCTGGCCCCAACGCTTCTCCAGCGCCGGACCGTTGGCAAGCCCCTCAAAGCAGTCACCGTGGTACGGACACCAGCCGGCGTAAGGGTCGGCCGCCCAGTCGTGGGGGATACGGATGTGGCCCATCTCTGGATGGATCAGGCCGTGCATCAGCCGTCCGCCCACCATGCCGCCCCCACCTATCCCGGTGCCGATAGTCAGGTAGATGAACGTGTCCAGGCCCTGGGCGGCGCCCCAGGTGTGCTCACCCAGCGCGGCGACGTTGACGTCGGTATCGAAGCCGATGGGAACGTCCAGCGCGCGGCGAATCGCCCCCGCGAAGTCGGCGTTGGCCCAGCCCGGCTTGGGCGTCGTCGTGACATAGCCGAAGGTGGGTGACTGCGGGTCGGGGTCCACCGGCCCAAACGAGCCGATGCCGATGGCGGCCAGTGGCGCGACACGCTGCTGCTCCTGGAAGAAGGCGATCGCCTGCCTTAGCGTCTCGTCGGGCGTCGTCGTTGGGAAGCGAATCTCGGCCCGAATATCCTCCGGTCCCGTCCCCACGGCACAGACAAACTTGGTCCCACCACCCTCGATACCGCCGACGAGCGCTGCCATCCTATCCTCCCCAACGTCTGGTGTTGACGCCCAAGTTTACCATTCTTGGCCACCAGCGCCAAAGCCTCGTGATGTCCTGCCGCCGTATCTCGTTGTCTACTGAGAGCTGCGTGCGGCGCCGCAAATAGCGCCACTAGGTGCGGCACTAAGAGCACATCGGCCTACAATCAGCACACAAAATATCTACTGCGCGGCGAGGGCTGAGGCAAGCGGAGCGGGCGAGATTTCACACTGGGGGCAATCAAGCCTACAATACCTCTGCACCAGGACGTCGGCGCTACGCCGCTCAACCCCACCCAAGCTCTTCCTCTCTGTCCATGCCTGTCGCAGGCCGGCAATTGCCGGCATGGGGTCGTTGAGCGAATGGAGCCTGTCCTTATGTTCTGGATTGGAGCGGAGACCCGGGTGCTTAACTCTCCCGTTGTCCATATCCCCATTGATCGCCGACAAGCTCTGGCTCGCGGCCGCGACTTGCCTGACTTCACATCGGGCGCGGCGCTGCTGGCCGATGTGTCGGGCTTCACCACGCTGACGCGACTGTGGGTCCAGGCGCTTGGGCCACAACGCGGCGCGGAGGAGATCAGCCGCCGCCTGAACGACCTCTTCGATGCGCTGATCACCGAAGTGGACCGCTACGGCGGCGCGGTCATCTCCTTTGGCGGGGACGCCATCACGTGCTGGTTCGACGGCGACACCGGCCATCGGGCGGCCACGTGCGCGCTGCGTATGCAGGCCGCCATGCGTCCCTTCGCCGTCGTCACCCTGCCCGATCAATCCCAGTCCCAGTTGGCGCTCAAGGTGACGATTACCGTGGGACCGGCGCGGCGTTTCCTGGTCGGCAATCCCGACATCCAGGTCCTCGAAGTCATCGCGGGCGCGACAGTGGACCGCCTGGCCGCCGGCGACAGCCTCACCGCGCGGGGTGAGGTCCTTATCGACGCGGCTGCCCAGGCCCATCTGAACGGTCACAGCCATGTCGGCATGACCCGTATCGACGAGGCGACGGGCAGCGTTTTCTTGGTCCTGGCAAGCCTCGCCGAGGATGCGCCGCCCCAGCGCTGGCCCCTGTTGCCACACGGTGTCCTCACAGAAGACAAGATTCGCCCCTGGCTGCTTCCCCCTGTCTACGAGCGTCTCCACGTGAGCGAAGGTGAGTTCCTGGCGGAACTGCGCCCGGTCGCCTCGCTGTTCATGCGCTTCCTAGGGATTGACTACGACGCCGATCCCCAGGCCGGGCAGAAACTCGACCAACTGGTGCGGGTGTGTCAGGAGACCCTCGCCCGCTACGAGGGGTATCTGCTCCACATGAGCCTGGGCGATAAGGGGAGCTACCTCTCCGCCGCCTTCGGCGCGCCCATCGCTCACGACGACGACGCCAGCCGCGCTGCCAGCGCCGCCCTCGATCTGCACGCGCGCTTCCGCGCGTTCGATTTCCTGAAGTCTGTGCAGATTGGCCTGAGCCGAGGCAGTGTGTGGACCGGCCCATACGGCGGCTCGACGCGCCAGACGTACGGCGTCATCGGTGACGCCATCAACATGGCGGCGCGGCTGATGATGGCCGCCGCGCCAGGCGAGATTCTCGTTAGCCAGCGCTTCGCCACGGCGGCGGGCGCTTTCCTATTTGAGCCTCACACCAGCGTGCGCATCAAGGGCCGCAGCGAGCCGATCCCCGTCGCCACCCTGGTCGGGCCGCGCGCCGCCCAGAGCGCCCGCCACGCCGCATCCCAGTACGCCCTACCAATGGTCGGGCGCGAGGCCGAGTTGGCGCTGCTGGCAGAAAAGTTGGCCGCGACGGTCGGCCAGCGTGGGCAGATCGTCGCCGTCACGGGCGAGGCCGGTATCGGGAAGTCGCGCCTGATTGCCGAGGTCGTCAGTCGAGCAGAGGGGCGAGGCTTTGCGGTCTACGAAGGCGAGGCCCAATCGCACGCCGTCGGCGCGCCATATTGGGCCTGGCAGAGCGTGTGGCGAGCTTTCTTTGGGTTGAACGATGAAGCACCGCCGGAAGAGCAGACGCGCCACCTGGAAACCGAATTGCGACAGCTTGATGAAGCCTTTGGCCCGCGCCTGCCCCTATTGGACACTGTCCTGGGTCTGCCCATCTCCGACAATGAGCTGACGCGCTCGTTCGACGCCAAGCTCCGCAAGGTCTCGCTTGAGGCGCTGCTGGTCGATTGCCTGAAGGCTCGCACTCGCACGGTAGAGACGCCGATGCTGATCGTGCTCGAGGATTGCCACTGGCTGGACCCGCTCTCGGATGATCTGCTCGAGCAGGTGGGCCGCGCCGTCGCCTCCCTCCCCGTCATGCTTCTGCTGGCCTACCGACCGCCGGAGGCGGGACGCGGGAGTCCGCCGCGCATCACATCCCTTCCCCACTGCGCCGTCGTGCAGATGGTCGACTTTACGCCCCAAGAGGCCGAACGTCTGATTGATCTGAAGCTGGCGCAACTGGCCGTCGCTGATGGCGACGCGCGGGCCTCGGAGGGCCTCAAGACGCTGTTGGTTCGCCAGGCCCAGGGCAATCCCTTCTACATCGACGAGTTCATCAACTACCTGCGCGACCAGGGGCTTGACCTGCGCGACGCCCAGGCGCTGCAGCGTCTGGACTTGCCCGACAACCTGCAGAGCCTGATCCTCAGCCGCATTGACCAGCTCGTGGAGCGTGAGAAGACCATCCTCAAGGTCGCCAGCGTCATCGGCCGTCTGTTCCAGGCGTCCTGGCTCGCGGACGCCTATCCCGACCTCGTCGAGCCTACGCGCGTCCACGACGACCTGGACCGCCTGCAGTCGATGGACCTCATCGTCCAGGACCGGCTTGAGCCTGAGTTAACCTACCTGTTCAAGCACATCCTGACCCAGGAAGTCGCCTACGAGAGCCTGACCTACGCCACGCGCGCCCGCCTCCATAGCGCGTTGGCGCACTTTATCGAGCGCTTCTATCCCGACGCCCTCGAGCAGTATCTCGACCTGCTGGCCTATCACTACTCTCATAGCACGAACGAAGACAAGCAGCGTGAGTACCTGCGTCGGGCGGGCGAAGCTGCCCAGGCCCGCTACGCCAACACCACGGCCATCGACTACTATCGGCGGCTGCTGCCTCTCCTGGCCGATGTCGACCGCATCGAGATTATGCTCAAACTCGGCCAGGTCTTGGAACTGGTGGGGCAGTGGCAAGAGGCGGAGAACAGCTATCGCGCGGCGCTCGCCCTGGCCGACGGCCTGAGCGACGACTTGAGCCAGGCGCGCTGCCAGAGCGCCATCGGGACTCTGTTGCGCAAGCGCGGCGCGTATGACGATGCCATGCTGTGGCTGACCGAAGCGCGCGCCGGCTTCGAGGCGCTGGGCGATGCCGTGGGCATGGCGCAGACCCTCCACGAGTCGGGGACGCTGGCCGCGCAGCAGGGGAACTACGCCCTCGCCGAGACGCTCTACGGCAGCAGTCTCGCCATCCGACGGGCCAGCGGCGACCGCCTGGGACAGGCCAATACCCTCAACAACCTGGGCATCATTGCGCGGAGCCGAGGGGCGTATGCCGAAGCGCGGGCGTTGTATGAAGAGAGCCTTGCCCTGAACCGCGCGCTGGACAACCAATGGGCCATCGCCAATTCCCTCAACAACCTGGCCAACGTTGTCCTGGACCAGGGCGACCTCGACACGGCGCGCGCGCTGCATGAGGAAGGGCTGGCGATTCGCCGCCAACTCGGCGACCGCTGGGCGATTGCCAACTCCTTGAACAACCTGGGCAACGTCGTGCGGGACCAGGGCGACAGCGCCGCGGCCCGCAACCTGTATGCCGAGAGTATTGACATCTACCGTGAGTTTGGCGACCGACGCGCCCTGGCCTACCTCCTCGAAGACCTGGCGTGTCTCGCTACCAGTGATCACGAGCCTGAACTGGCGCTGCGGCTGACCGGAGCCGCTGCCGCCCTCCGCGAGGCCATCCAGGCCCCACTGACGCCCAACGAGCAACGCCGTCTTGAGCAGGTCCTGGCTCAGACCCGGCAGGCCATCGGTCAGACCATGGTCGCCCGTCTGGACCAGGAGGGGCGAGCCATGAGCCTCGACCAAGCGATTGAGTATGCCATCTACCAACATGTAGCCTGAGCCAGGGACGCATCCCCCAGCCTCGCGCCCCATTTCAACAGGAGACCTTATGCGCCGCATCCGCCTCCTCCTCACCGTTCTGGCTGTGATGTTAGGTCTCGCTACAACGTCGTCCGCCCAGGCGGGCGATACGTTTACCGTCACCTCGACGGCGGATAGCGGCTCAGGCTCTCTCGCCCAGGCGCTTCTCCTCGCCAACAGCCGCCCCGGCCCGCATGTCATCCAGTTTCAGTTGCCGGGCGACGGTCCGTACACCATTCGTCTGACCT
Organism: uncultured Anaerolineales bacterium; assembly: GCA_964557745.1. Lineage (GTDB taxonomy): Bacteria > Chloroflexota > Anaerolineae > Epilineales > JAHCIE01 > JAHCIE01. Next base: position 3,544 of record CAZLBQ010000076.1, on the reverse strand, counting down.
CAATCCTCCCCGCCCTCACCCAGCCCGTCGTCATCGACGGTACGACCCAGCCGGGCTACGCCGGCTTCCCGGTGGTCGAACTCGATGGCTCGGGCGTCGTCGCCGTGGCCGACGGCCTGCGCCTCGCCGCCGGTAACAGCACGGTGCGCGGCCTCATCATCAACCGCTTCGTCGGCTACGGCGTGGTCCTCAGCTCAGCGCAGAATGTCCTCGAAGGCAACTTCATCGGGACGAACGCGACAGGGACGGCTGCCCTGCCTAACGGCAAGGGCGGCGTGTCCGTCACCGGCGCGAACAACCGCATCGGCGGGCCAAGCTCAACGGCTCGCAACATCATCGCCGGCAACAACGGGCCGGGCATCCTCATCGGGGGCAGTGGCGCAACGGGCAACCTGGCGCAGGGCAACTACATCGGGACCAACGCCGACGGCACCGCCGCCGTGCCGAACGCGGGTTCGGGTGTCTCCATCACCAGCGGCGGCAACACCGTTGGTGGCGCCCTAGCGGGCACGCGCAATATCATCGCCGGCAACCGGGGCACGGGTATCTACATCGCGGGCAGCAGCGCGTCGGACAACCTGGTGCAGGGCAACCACATCGGCACCAATGCGGCCGGGACGGCAGTCCTGGGTAACGGCGGGCACGGCGTATACGTGTTCGCGCCCAACAACACCATTGGCGGCACATCCGCCGGCGCACGCAACGTTATCTCCGGCAATGCCCTGCGTGGCGTCTACATCGCGGGCAGCGCGGCGCATGGCAACATCGTCCAGGGCAACTACATCGGGACCAACGCCGCGGGCACGGCCGCCCTGGGCAACGGCGAGAGTGGCGTCGTCGTGCAGGACGGGCCGAGCAACTCGGTAGGCGGCACAACGTCGGCGGCGCGCAACGTCATCGCCGGCAACGGCGGCACCGGTATCTACATCACCGGCAACGGCGCGACGGGCAACATGATCCAGGGGAATTACATCGGGACCAACGCTGCCGGACGCGCGGCGCTGGGCAACGGCGACGCGGGCATCCTCATCCAGGATGCCGCCAGCAACATCATTGGCGGTCCAGTGGCAGGGGCGCGTAACGTAATCTCTGGCAATGCTGGCACGGGCGTCTACGTGAGCGGGGGCGGCGCGACTCGTAACGTTGTGCAGGGCAACTTCATCGGCGCCAACGCGGCGGGTGCGGCGGTCTTGGGCAACGGCAACAGCGGTATTGCCGTCCAGGACGCGCCCAACAACACACTCGGCGGCACGTCCGCCGGGGCGGGCAACCTCATCGCGGGTAACAGCCAACAGGGCATCTTCATCGCCGGCAGCGGCGCGCTCGCCAACCTGATCCAGGGCAACCGCATCGGCACCAACACCGCCGGCACGGCTGTGCTCGGCAATGGTGACAACGGGGTCTTGATTCAGGACGCACCGGGCAACGTCATCGGCGGGACGAGCGAGGGCGCGTCGAACGTCATCGCCGGTAACAGCCAGCATGGCGTATTCCTCACCGGCAACGGCGCGACGGCCAATATCGTCCAGGGCAACACCATCGGGGCCAACACAGCGGGCACAGCCACGCTGCCCAACGGGGCCAGCGGTGTCGCCATCCAGGACGCGCCCAGCAACCAGATTGGCGGCACGGCGGCGAGCGCGCACAACCTGATCTCCGGCAACGCCCAACACGGCGTCTACATCAGCGGCATCTGGGCCACCGGCAACCTTGTCCAGGGTAACACCATCGGAGCCACCACGACGGCAACGTCCCCCCTGGCGAACGGCGGCAGCGGCGTCGTTGTTCAGGACGCGCCCGGCAACACCATTGGCGGCCTGACCGACGCAGCCCGCAACACGATTTCCGGCAACGCCCGCGAGGGCGTTCTGCTGGCCGGGGAGGGGAGTACGGGCAACGTCGTCACGGGCAACCGCATCGGCACGACGGGCAACGGCGCTGAGGCGCTGGGCAACGGTGACAACGGCATCCTGCTGCAGGATGCGCCGGGCAACACGGTCGGCGGGGCGGGCGCGGGCAACATCGTCTCCGCCAACCTCGCCTACGGCATCAGCACAACGGGCGCGGCCAGCGACAACGCCATTGTCGGCAACCTCATCGGTACGAATGCGAGTGGCGAGGCGGCGTTGGGCAACGCCCTCGGTGGAGTAGCCATTGCCAGCAAGAATACCACGCTTGGTGGGGCCTCTGCCGAGGCGGCCAATGTCATCGCGGGCAACCACGGCCCGGGCCTGACCCTCGCCGTCGGGGCCACCGATACCGTCGTCCGGGGCAACGTCATCGGCCTCGACGCCGCCCGCAGCCACGGGCTGGGCAACGCCGGCCACGGTATCCTGATCTCCAACTCGGCCAACAACACGGTGGGCGGCGCGGACCCGTCCCAGCGCAACACGGTTGCCTACAGCAGTGGCGCGGGCGTGCGCATCGACGGCGCCGGCAGCACCGGCAACGCCGTGCTGGGCAACCTCATCTACGCCAATAGCGGCCTGTCGATCTCGCTGGGCGGGCAAACCGCGGCGAACGACGCCGGCGACGGCGACAACGGACCGAACAACTTCCAGAACTCGCCGGTCATCATCACGGCTATCCCCAGCGTCAACGGCACTCAAGTTGCGGGCCGCCTGGACAGCCGTCCGTTCACGACGTACCACGTCGAATTCTTCGCCGGGGATAGCTGTGCCTCCGCCTACTACGGCCAGGCCCAGGCTTTCCTGGGCGCGGCGGCCGTCCGCACCGACGCAGCGGGCGCCGCCGTGTACTCGGCGACGGTGTCCTCGGCGCTGGCGGTGGGGCGCATCGTCACGGCCACGGCCACCGACCCCGACAACAACACCTCCGCTCTCTCCACGTGCACCGTCGTCGCCGGCAGCAACGACGCCTGGCCCCGCGCCAAGTTCCTAGCCCTCGGTCCCAGTGACACCGACCCCGGCACGACCACGGCCACGACCAACGACTACCTCTACAAGCCGGGCCAGGCCCGCTGGTACAAAGTCGCTATCCAGCCGGGCAGCCGGCTGACGGTTAGCCTCAAGAACTTGCCGGCCAACTATGACCTCGTCCTGTACAAGGACATCGCGGGCGCGTACAAGACGCTTACCTCGCCGCAAGACCTGGTCCGCCTGGGGGCCGAACTGGACGGCTCGGTGATGCAGCCCGACTCGGCCGCCCACTTGAGCGGCCTGTCGACCAACGTCGCCCCCGACTCCTACGCGCCGGACTCGTTCGCCCCTGACTCCTTCGCGGCCTACTCCTACGCGCCTGATTCGTTCGCGCCTGACTCGTTTGCGCCCGACTCCTTCGCCCCCGACTCCTTCGCCCCTGACTCGTTTGCTCCGGACTCCTTTGCTCCCGACTCCTTCGCCCCGGATCGCGACGCCTACTCCAGCGCGCAGTTACGCAGCCTCGTCGCCGTCTCCGCTATGAACGGGACCCCCGACGAGGTCATTAGCGCCCGCACCTGGGAGAACGCGGGTGAATACGACATCCGGTTCCGTGGCCGCAGCTGCGCGTTCGGCCCCGACAACGCCGTCACCCTCCAGGAGAT
>CAZLBQ010000075.1:0-16147 GCA_964557745.1 uncultured Anaerolineales bacterium | reverse complement strand
CGCTCGGCATGACAGTCGCAAGGGGTCTCGCCCTGACGCCTGTCGTGTGCGACAGAGCGTTCTCGGCATGATGCTGGCCGCCGTCCTTGCTCTGCTGCTCGCCTCCAGCGCGAGCGCCCAGGGACCCGACAACCGCGTCGGGCTGGTGGTGCAGTTCGGCAGCGGGGCGGTCTTCTCGGCCTGCTACCTGTACACGCCCGGCATGACGGGGCTGGATCTGCTGCGGCGCATGGGGCAAGACCCGCTTTTTGAAACGCAGGGCCAGGGCGTGCTGGTGTGCCGCATCACGGCGCCTGGCGTCGGCTCCGACGGCTGCGACTACCCACGCCAGCCCTGTCTGTGCCAGGCGTCGTCGCCCGTTCCGCCGTGGAAGTACTGGGCGTACTGGCGTCTGCAGGGCAATACCTGGGTCTACTCGGACCGGGGCGCGGCCGGGCGCGAGTTGCAGCCGGGCGCGGTCGATGGTTGGGGGTGGGGCGAGGGGACGACAGACTACGGGGTGAGACCGCCGGCGATGACGTTCGGTGACATTTGCCCGGCCCCGACGCTCACGCCCAGCCCGTACCCGACGGCGACGTTCGCGCCGCCGCCTACGCCGCTGCCCACGCAGCCGCCTACTGACACGCCGACGGTTACGCCGCTGCCGCCGACTCCTACCTTCACCCCGCTACCCCCCACCGCGACAGCCGAAATACCCACGGACACGCCTGTACCGGGCGCCGCTCCCACCGAGACATCCACGCCTATCGTGCTGCCGGCGCTGCCGACAGCGCCGGCGACCGCCACCGCCACACCCGTCCCTGGGCTGCCGTCGAATACACCGACGCCCGCGCCGCCTTCGCCGACCAGTGGGACCCGTCCGATTGCGTCCGCGACGCCCACCGCGCCGCCCGCCCCGAGTCTTCCGCCCAGCCTGACGCCCGTGGGCACGCGGCCCCACGCGCTGACGACGCCGAGTCCAACCCGCATCGATTTGCGCCCCGCCTTGACGCCCGTCCTGACGGTGACCGTGGGGACGTTCGCCCTGGCAGGGGGTCAGGCGGGTGGGTCCGGCGCGGTGGACCTGAGCCGCCTGACGCCCATGCCAGGCGGAGAGACAGAAACCGCTGGCGCGAAGCGCTCGCTCCCCATCGGCTATGCCGTCTTCGTCCTGCTCGCTCTGGGCCTCACCGGGCTGATTGTCGCGCGGCGGGAGCGGATGCTGTGAGCCGCCTGCCGCGCCATCCCCTGGCCTGGCTCGCCTGGTTGGCCTTCGCCTTCGCCGCTGCGCTGACAACACGCAACCCGCTCTACCTGACTCTCGTCCTGCTGGCGCTGGTCGTGGTCTACCAGGCGGCGGGCGCGGACACAGCGACGGCGTCCGCGTGGGGCGCGTTTATCCGCGTCGGCGTCTTCTTCGCCCTGATCGGGGTCGGCTTCGATACCCTGTTTGCCCACGTCGGCGACACGGTGCTGGTGAGGCTGCCGTCGGCGTGGCCGATGATCGGCGGCCCTATCACCCTCGAGTCGGTCGTCCACGGCCTGGCGGGCGTCCTCCAACTGGCGTGCCTGCTCGTCGCGGGCGCGGCGTTCAGCCTGATGCTCGACACAGCGGCGCTGCTGCGCTACGTCCCCGCCGCGTTCTACCACGTCGGGTTGGTCCTGACGATCGGCCTGACCTTCATCCCGCAGACCGTGGCGGGCTGGCAGGAGATTCGGGACGCCCAGCGGGTGCGCGGCCACCGCGTGCGGGGCGCGCGCGACCTGCTGCCCCTGTTCAGTCCCCTCCTGACGACAGGGTTGGAGCGCACCCTGCAACTGGCCGAGAGCCTGGAGACGCGCGGGCTGGGCTACACCGGCCCGCCAGCGGGATCGGCGTGGCGAGCGCAACTCGGTCTGCTCACGGGCGGCGGGAGCTTGAGCCTGGCGCTGTTCGGGCTGGGTTACTGGGGCCGCCAGGCGTGGACTCTCGCGCTGGCCCTGCTGGGCGGGGCCATCCTCGCCTGGACCTTGCGCCGGCTGGCCCCGACGGCGCGTCGCACACGCTACCGCCGCATCCGCTGGCAGCCGGCCGACGTCGCCTTGCTCGGCCTCAGCCTGGCCGGGCTGACGTTCGTGGGCGCGGTCGTGACGTGGGAGCCCCTAGCCCTGTTCTACACGCCATACCCTCGGCTCGCCGCGCCGCCGTTCGAGGTCTGGCTCGGCCTGGGCTACCTCCTCCTGCTTGCTCCTCTGCTCCCGGCTTACCTCCCGCTGCCTCGTCCTGACGATGAACAGGAGGGCATCGGGTGATCCAGCTAGACCACGTCCGCTACACCTACCCCGACCAGGCGCAGCCCGCCCTGGCCGACGTCAGCCTGACCCTCCCAGCGGGGAGCTTCACACTGGTCGTAGGGGCGTCGGGCAGCGGCAAATCGACGCTGCTCCGCACCCTCAACGGGCTGGCGCCCCACTTCTACGGCGGCGTGTTCGGTGGGCGGGTGCGCGTGGCGGGCGTGGACCCTATCACGCTGACGCCGCGCCAGATGGGCCGCCACGTCGGGTTTGTGTTCCAGGACCCGGAAGCCCAGTTCGTGGTCTCCGTTGTGGAGGACGAGCTGGCCTTTGGCATGGAGAACTTCGGCGTCGCCCCTGAGGTAATGGGCGAGCGTATCGCCTGGGCCACGGAGCGGTTGGGCATCGGTCCCCTACGGCGGCGCCGCGTCGAGACGCTGTCAGGGGGCGAGCGGCAGCGGGTGGCGCTGGCGGCGGTCCTGACCCTCCAGCCGGACGTGCTGGTTCTGGACGAGCCGACGTCGCAACTCGACCCGGCAGGCGCAGCGGATGTCCTGGCCGCGCTGGATGAACTCCACCAGGGCGAGGGCCTGACCGTCGTCCTGGCCGAGCACCGTGTCGAGCGCGTCGTCGCCTCGGCCGACCACGTCCTCCTCGTCGAGGCGGGTGGGGCACGCGTCGGCGCCCCACGCGCCATGCTGGCGAACCACTCCCTCGCGCCACCGGTGACGAGGCTGGGCGCGGCCCTCGGCTGGCAGCCGACGCCGCTGACGCTCATGGAGGCGCGGGCGAACAAGGACGATGGACCTAGGACGAATGACCCGGGGCGGATGACCGCTGACGTCCGTCGACCGACGGCTGACCACCGCCCGCCAGCGACGGGGCGCTCGGTGCTGGAGGTCGAAGGGGTGGAGTTCGCCTACGGCGGGACAGCGGTCCTGCGCGGCGTCGATCTCGCAGTGCGGGCGGGGGAGGTGGTGGCGCTGATGGGGCGTAACGGGGCGGGCAAGACGACGCTCCTCAAGCTGGCGATGGGGCTGCTGCGCGGGCAGCGCGGCGCGACACGCGTCCTCGGCCAGGCGGTGCGCGGGGGCGAGACGGCGCGGCTGGCGCAGCGCGTGGCGTATGTGCCGCAGACGCCGGGAGCGCTGCTGTTCGCCGACACCGTCCGGGACGAGGTATTGTTCACGCGGCGCGCCCACGGGCTGAGCGGCGCGGGCGACATTCTCGACCGGCTGGGGCTGGCCGGGCTGACCGACGCGTATCCTCGTGACCTGAGCGTGGGCCAGCGGCAGCGGGCGGCGCTGGCGGCGGTCCTGGCCGCCGACCCGGCGCTGGTCCTGCTCGATGAGCCGACGCGGGGCCTCGACGCGCTACAGAAGGCGGACCTGGCGCGGCTGCTGCGCGACCTGGCGCGGGACGGACGGGGCGTGCTGCTGACAACGCACGACGTCGAGTTCGCGGCCCAGGCCGCCGACCAGGTAGTCGTCCTCGACTCGGGGCGCGTGAGCCACGCCGGGCCGACGGCTGCGGTGATGCGCCAGGCGCCCCCATTCGCCAGCCAGACGGCGCAGCTCTTCCCGGACACGGGCTGGGTGACGGTCGAAGAGGCGGCGCGCGGCCTGAGCGCGCTGAGGGAGGCCGAGCCGCCGGCGACGGAGCGGGCCGCGTGACTATGCTCGCTCGCTGGCTCCGCTGGGGAAGCCTGGCGTTGGGCGCAGGCGCGGGGTTAGCCGCCTTCCTGTACCCCTTCTACCTGTCGACGGCGCCGACGGGCAACCCCAACGCCGCCCACGCGGGCGACGCCGCGCTGGCCTTCTTCGCCCTGCTCGGCCTGACGCTGCTGACGACGCTGGCGGCCATCGAGGCGCGGGGCTACGACGCCAAGACGGTGGCCGTGTTGGGTATCCTGGTCGCCATCAACGCCGCGCTGCGGGTTGCGCCCGCGCCGGCGGGCGCGTCGGGGATGTTCTTCCTGCCCATCCTGGCCGGTTTCGTCTTCGGCGCGGAGTTCGGCTTCGTCCTGGGCACACTGAGCATGGCGGTATCGGCGCTGGCGACGGGGGGCATCGGGCCGTGGCTGCCGTACCAGATGTGGACGCTGGGCTGGCTGGGCCTGACGGCCGGCTGGCTGCCCAGGCTGCCCCGCCACCCCCGCCTCGAAGCCGTGATCCTGGCCCTATTCGGCGGCGCGTGGGGCCTGCTGTTTGGGGCCATCATGAACCTGTGGTTCTGGCCGTTCACGGCGGGCGACCCGGCGGCGTCGTGGCAGGCGGGCCTGAGTGTGCTTGACGCCGTCCGACGCTACGCCGTCTTCTACGTCGCCACGTCCCTGTGGTGGGACATGATCGGCGCGGTGACGAACTTCGTCGTCCTCCTGCTGTTCGCTGCGCCCCTGGTGCGCATCCTGCGGCGCTTCCGGCGGCGGTTCGCGGTGACGGTGGTGGTGAGTGAGATGTGAGGCGTGAGGCGTGAAACGTGGTGATTAGAGGAGAGCGAGTTGGTGCGGGGGGCGGTGGCCATCGAGGAGGATGTAGGGCAGGGCGCGGCTGACGGTGACGCCGAGCTTGGCCAAGTCGCCGACGGCGCGGACGCGGCGGACGCGGCGGGCGGCTAGCAGCCGCTCGGCCGAGCGGGGGCCGATGCCGGGCACGCGCAGCAGGGTCTCGCGGGCGGCGTGGTTGACCTCGACGGGGAACAGCTCGGGGTGGCGGTTGGCCCAGACGACTTTGGGGTCTTCGTCCAGGGGCAGGTTCCCCTGGTCGTCGTAGGGCAACTCCTCGACACCAAAGCCGTACTGGCGCATCAGGAAGTCGGACTGGTAGAGGTGCAGTTCACGGCGGGCTGGGGTGGACGGCAGGCCGTCGAGGGGTGTGTCGTGGACGGGGTGGAAGGCGCTGTAGTAGGCGCGCCACAGGCCATAGCTGCGGTAGAGGCCGCTCGACCGCGTCAGCAGGTCGCGGTCACTCTCGCCGCCCGGACCGACGACGAACTGGGTGACGCGGCTGACACGGCGACCGACGCCGGGGGCCAGCTGGTGAGCCAGCTTCAGCGGGCTGAGGAGGCCGTCCAGGTCCTTGGTGCCCGACAGCTTGTGGAGGGCGTCGACGGTCGGCGCTTCGAGGTTTGCGGAGACACGGTCGGCCAACTGCATGGTGCGCTCGACGGCGGCCGGCGACGAGTGCGGCATGAGCTTGAGGTGCAGGTAGCCGCGAAACTGGTACTTGTGGCGCAGTAGCTCGGCGGTCTTGACGATTTGCTCCTGGGTGTACTCCCCGCGCCCGACAATCCCCGAACTGAGAAACAGGCCCTGGATACGCCCGGCGCGGTAGAGTTGGTCAGTGGCGCTCGCCAACTCGTCGGGCTTGAACGCTGTGCGGCGAAAGTCGCGCCCGGCGCGGAAGGGACAGTAGTAGCAGTCCTTGGCGCAGGCCGAGGTCTGGAGGACTTTGAGGATGGGGACGCGCCGGCCGTCGGAGCGCGTCAGCAGGGCGATGTGGCGCTCGGCCTGGGGGACGCGGCCGTTGGGCAGGGGACGGCCTGCCGTCGCGCACACGTCGGCCTGGGTCGCCTCGTCCATGTCGAAGCCAGCAGCTTCACTGAGCAGGTTGAGCTTAAGTTGCAGGTCCATCCCGACCCTCCAGAGCAGACCGCTACGCGCGGCCGACCATGCCCACCGCTAGGTCAAGCTCGCCAATAGTTGGGCGAGGTCGTGCGGCCGCGAGAACATGGGCCAGTGACCGGTGGGGAACTCGATGACGTGCCAGCCGGGCTTGGCAAGCTCGCTGGATACCGCCGGATAGGCGTCCATCAACCCTTGCACCTCCGCAACCGTCAGGCTACACCAGATCACGGTCTTGGCCAGGGAGTCTCGCGCGGGGTTGGTGAGACGAACCGGCTGCGTCACCGTGCCGAAAGGCTGGTCGACGGCCCGCTCGCGCATCAGCCGCCGTTCGGCCTCGCCCAGCCCGCGCAAGTCGTTGCCCTGGTCCAACTCCTCCCAAGCAGGCAGGGGCAGCCCCCAGCCCTCACCCTGCGTCGCGACGCGCTGCTCCTGCGCCTGGCGGGCCTCAGGCGGGTTGAGATCGATCTGGGCGACGCCGTCAGGAAGGGGCCAGGTATCGACGTAGACGAGGCGAGCGATGCGCTCGGGCGTCTGATCGGCGACGGCGGTGATGACGGTGCCGGCGTAGCTATGCCCGACCAGCACCACATCGCGCAGATCCTCATAGCGGAGCAAGTTCACAACGTCGGCGATGTGGGTGTCGAGATTGACCTGCGGCCCGCCGAGATGCACGCGCTCGCCCAGGCCGGTGAGCGTCACTGGGTAGACGGTGTGGCCCGCCGCGCGCAGCGATGTGGCGACATCACGCCAGGCCCAGCCGCCGAGCCACATGCCAGGGACAAGGACGAAGGTTGCCATGTCAACTCCTTTGCTGAGCGCCTAGGGACGAAGTGAGGCTGAGTGGCGCCGGCGAACGTTTGTAGCGCAACAGGCTATGGCAGGGCGGCCAGGAAGTCGAGCAAGAGGCGGTTGAACGCGTCAGGCTTCTCCATGCTCGGCAGGTGGGCCGCGTCGGGGAAGACGACCTTGCGCGCGCCCTGCACACCGGCCGCCAGGTACGCGCCCGCCGCCTGGGCACCGGACGCGTCGAGGCCGCCGATGACGGCGAGGGTGGGGACGCGCACCTCCGCCAGCCGACCGACGGCCGGCGGGTCGAGCGGGATGACCGTCGGTTCGGGCGACAGGGCGTAGTAGCCATTGGCGTAGTTGGCGACAATCATGGCGCGGAGGCGCTGCCGGACGCCGGCCGGGGCACGACCGGCGGGCTGGGTCGGGCCGTCGGCCCAGAAGCGGACTTCGAGGTCGGCCAGGCGCTCGAAGTCGCGGGCCTCCCAGAGTCGCTCCATCTCGGTGTCCAGGGCTAGCTCGGCCTGGGTAGACTGGCTCTCGAAGCCGCTCAAGCCGCCCGCGACGTGGACCAGGGCGGCGACGCGGTCCGGGTATTCGAGGGTGACGTCGAGGGCGATGGTGCCGCCGCGGGAGCAGCCGACGACGACGGCGCGGGCGACGCCGACGTGGTCGAGCACGGCGCGGGCGTCCTGGCGGTTGGAGTACGGGACGGCCTCGGTGGTTATGGTCTGGCCGTAGCCGCGCGTGTCGTAGCGGATGACGCGATAGGTCGGGGCCAGGGCGGCCACCTGGTCGTCCCACATGCGGTGGTCGGCGACGCCGGCGTGGATGAAGAGGACGGCGGGGCCGCTGCCCGTCACGTCGTAGTAGAGCTGCCCACCGGGGACGGGAACAAAGCCGCTGGTCGCATCAGGCATGGCACTCCCTTCGTGAGACCCTCATCTTTCGAACGCGCGTCTATTATATCGCACACTTGTTCCATTCGTCAAGGGAGCAGGCAAAATAGACAGAATTTACAGAATTGACAGAATGATAAAGACCAGAGCAAGGCCATTCTTATACAATATGTAAATTCTGTCTATTTCGCCCATTCCCTGCCAGGCTAACGGCCACCAACGGGCGCTACCTCCGGGGTGGTGGCGGGTTGGGGGACGGGCTGGCCGACACGGAGGAGGTAGAAGAGGGCGAAGCCGGCGAAGCGCAGGGCGGCGGCGATGATGAGGGCCGGGACGATGCCGATGCGGTCGGCCAGAAAGGTGCCGACGAGCGGGGCGAAGAAGATCGCCATGTTATTGGCGGCCTGGTGGACGCCGACGTAGGTGGTCTGGTTGATGGGTGGGCACGTCGCCAGCAGCACATCGAAGATGACCAGGTCGGTGCCCGCGACGAACATGCCGCCGAGGGCGGCGTAGACGACGAGCAGGCTGACACTGGAGGTGATGGCGGTGAGGAAGGGGTAGAGGACGAGGCCCAGGCTACAGGCGAGGAGGACAAAGCGGTTCCCGTAGCGGCGGGCCATGCGGGACCAGAAGAAGTAGGCGACCAGAAGGACGCCACCCTGGACGGTGTTGATGAAGCCGATGGAGGCGTCTGAGACGTTGAGGGTGCGCACCCAGTAGAGGGGGAAGAGGGGGATGGCCATGCTCTGCCCCCAGCGAAAGACGAACTGGCTGACCTCGAAGCGGGTGAACAGCGGGTTGGTGCGGAAGACTTCGACCTGGCCGCGCAGCCGGGCGGACCAACTCTGGGGACCGGCGGCCGACGCGGCGGGCGGCTCGCGGTCGGGCAGGGTAATGGCGCTGGAGAAGTAGAGGCTGATGAGGCCGCCGACCCAGGAGGCCATGAAGGCAATCTGGTAGTTGATGGGGAAGGCGACGCGGTCGAGGAACTGGCCGACGGCGGCCACGACGACGGCATTGGTGGCGCCCAGCAGCGACCAGCGGCGGCTCATCAGGTAGAAGCGACGGTTGGGCCCCGCGACCTGACCCATGACGACGGTGAAGGCGACGTTGACGATGGTCTGGGGGATAGTCGCCAAGGCCCAGATGCCGATGATGACATCGGGGGTGCGATTGGAGAAGAAGAAGGGGGCAAGCCCCGTGAACATGTAGGACGAGAGGACAAGGAAGCGCGCCCGCGAGTACCAGGGCACGATGTTGCGCTGGCGGTCGAGGAAGCGGCTGATGGCGATGGCGAAGATCATACCCGTCAGGGCGGGCATGGCCGTCAGGAGGCCGACCTGGAAGCTGGTGGCGCCGAGGCGGACGAGGAACACCGACAGGAAGGTGCCGATGCCGGAGGCGATGCCGACGCCGAAGCCATCGATGAGGACGTTGCGGACGTTGCGGTCTTCGACCGTCTGCGGGCGGCGGAGCCAGCGGGAGAGGCTGCGCCCGATGAGTCGTTGCACGCGGTACCCCTGTTCACAGAAAAGCACAAGCTGCGGCAGGTCCACATTATAGACGGGCGCGTGGCGGCGGCAAATTTCGGCGCAAGCGGAACTTCCGAGGTGACAGCGGCGTCTGAGATGTACAACTCGGAGACCTGACAGGTTTTCAAAACCTGTCAGGTCTGGTCGATACAACTCTATTGGAGACAACCATGACGATACTGGTACGGCTGGCGCTGGTATTGGTGATGGCGCTGGCGCTAGCGGCATGTGGCGACCGGCCGGTGAGTAGCGCGGACCCTGCGCCAACGCCGCGCCCCAGCGGCGACCGCGGGCGGGTGGTGGGCGTGGTGCGGGACGCGGCGGGCAAGCCGATCGTCGGGGCGCGCATCGGGCTGGTGAGCGGGCCGGGGCCGATGATCGAGATGACGGTGCTGACCAACGAGCGGGGCGAGTATAGCTGGCCGAACCTGGCGCCGGGGCCGTGGACGCTGTCGGCGCACGCCGACGGGTACAAGGGGCAAGAGAAGGCGGTGACGGTGCCGACGGGCGCGACGGCGACGCTGGATTTTGCGATGGAGAAGGAGTAGGGCAACATCGCTTGGCCGCGTTCGCTCATTCGTGCTATAATTATCGTACTGCTTGACACCCCACCCCTGCGTCCCTGTGCACCTGGGTACCCTGAAGTCTGCCATGCCTACCCTCGAAGGCGCTGTCGAGCGCATCACCTACACCAACGAAGAGAACGGCTATACCGTCGCCCGCCTGGCCCCCAACGGCAAGGACTACTTGGTGACGGTGGTCGGCCATCTCCCGAACTTGCAGCCGGGCGAGTCAGTGCGCCTGATTGGCGAGTGGACAACCCACGCCCAGTACGGCAAGCAGTTCGACGCGCGGCAGTGTGAGGTGCAACGCCCGGCGACGGTCGAGGGCATCCGCAAGTACCTGGGGTCGGGGCTGGTCAAGGGGATTGGCCCGGCGCGGGCGGAGCGTATCGTGGCGCTGTTTGGCGAGGCGACGCTGGACGTCATCGAGCGCACACCGGACCGGCTGACCGAGGTGCCGGGCATCGGAGCCAAGACGGCGGCGAGCATTATGCGCGCCTGGGACGAGCAGCGGGCCATCAAAGAGGTGATGCTCTTCCTGCAATCCCACGGTGTGACGACCGGGCTGGCGGTCAAGATCTACAAGCAGTACAAAGACACCGCGCTGGACATTGTGCGCCAGGACCCGTATCGGCTGGCGCGCGACATCTACGGCATCGGCTTCCTGACCGCCGACAAGATCGCCCGCAAGATGGGCTTCGCCCCTGACGACCCGCGCCGGCTGGAAGCGGGCGTGAGCCACGTGCTGAACGAGTACAGCGACCAGGGGCACGTGTTCGCGCTGCGGACGGACCTGGAGGCGCGGGCCGCTGAGCGCCTGAGCGCCGACGAGACCGTGGTCACGACGGAACAGATCGCGGCCAGCATCGAGCGGCTGGTGGAGGACGGCGAACTCAAGATCGAGAAGCTGGAGGAGGGCGAGGCGGTCTACCTGCCACCGTTCTTCCAGGCGGAGGTGGGGGTGGCGCGGCGGCTGCGGCGGGCGCTGGACGCGCGGCGCGACCGCCTGGAAGCCTTCAAGCGGGTGAACTGGGAGAAGGCGTTCAAGTACCTGGACGAGGAAGGGCTGGCCCTCGCGCCGAGGCAGCAGGAGGCCGTCCAGACGGCGCTCACCGCCAAGGTGACGGTGCTGACGGGCGGGCCGGGTACAGGCAAGACGTACACGCTGCGGGCGATCCTCAAGCTGCTGACGGCGCGCCGCCAGAGCGTGCTACTGGCGGCGCCGACGGGCCGCGCCGCCAAGCGCATCACCGAGGCGACGGGCCACCCGGCCAAGACGCTGCACCGCCTGTTGGAGTTCAAGCCCGGCCAGAGCTTTATCCGCGACGAGCAGAACCCGCTAGACGCCGATATGGTCATCGTGGACGAGACGTCGATGATCGACCTGCTGCTGATGAACAGCCTGCTGAAGGCGGTGGACGTAGGCAGCCACCTGCTGCTGGTCGGCGACGTCGACCAGTTGCCGTCGGTGGGGGCGGGCAACGTGCTGCGCGACCTGATCGGGTCGGGCGTCATTCCGGTGGTCGAGTTGAATACCATCTTCCGCCAGGCGCAGGACAGCGGCATCGTGGTCAACGCGCACCGCGTGAACAGCGGGCAGATGCCGCAGTTCGCGCCGAACCCGGACGGCGACTTCTTTTGGATCGAGGCGGCGGACCCAGCGGCAGCGGCCGAGCGGGTGCTACAGGTGGTGAGCGAGCGTATCCCAAAGCGCTGGGGCTACGACCCGCTGGACGACATCCAGGTGCTAACGCCCACGCATCGCGGCGAGGCCGGGGTCGGGGCGCTCAACCAGCGGTTGCAGGAACGGCTCAACCCGCCGCGCGACGGCAAGACCGAGCGGGCGATGGGCGGGCGCATCTTCCGCGTCGGGGACAAGGTGCTGCAAATCCGCAATAACTATGACAAGAAGGTCTTCAACGGGGACGTGGGGCGCATCGAGGCGATTGATCTGGAAGAGCAGAGCGTGCGCGTCCGCTTCGATACCGACGTGGTCGACTACGAGTTCCACGAACTGGACGAACTGGTCCACGCCTTTAGCATGTCGGTCCACAAGTCGCAGGGGAGCGAGTACGCGGCGGTCGTGATGCCGCTGGTGACGCAGCATTACATGCTCTTGCAGCGCAACCTGCTGTACACAGGCATCACGCGGGCGAAGAAGCTCGTCGTGCTGGTGGGGCAGAAGCGGGCGCTGGCGATGGCGGTCAAGAACGCACGTATTGCCCAGCGCAACTCGCGGCTGGCGCAGCGACTGCAAGCGCAGGAGCCACTGGCGGAGGCGGCGCGCCACTTTTGAACAGGGGCTAGGGGATAGGGGTTGGGGCAAGGGGACAGCGAGATGGACGATAGAGCGAGGGCGCCCCTCGTCTATCGTCCATTGGCCTTTCTTGGAGCTATTGAAGCTCTTGGCGGAGCTGCTCTTCGGCCTCGGTGGGCAAGGTGGTCTGGTAGAGGTGGCCCTGGAAGGGGCGCATGGCGGCCATCAGGGCGTCGGTGTTGGTGTCGTTGACGAGGACGAAGAGGGCCGAGGTATTAGGGTGGATGTTCTCACTGACCTCTTTGACGAACTTGCCGTCGACGCCCATGTCGAGCAGCCGCCCGACCAGCGCGCCGCCCGCCAGGCCGACGGCGAGGCCGACGACGGGGAACATAAAGCTGACGAGCACACCCAGCAGGCCGCCGGTGATGGTTGCGACCTTCGTGCCGCTGCTGACCTGGTTCTTGACGTGGACCTTGCCATCAGCGTCCTTGACGATCTCGGCCGAGTCGTCGATACTCAACTGACCGCGCTGGGCCAGGCCGCGCAGGGCGTCGTGGGCTTTGGCGGCGTCGTCCGGGGTGTCGAACGTGATGACGATCAGATTGCGCATACGTTCCCTCCTGTCTGTCCAGGCGCGAGCGCGCCGACTAGCGATAGAAGTCGATCCACTCGAGACTGAACCCCTGGTAGTTCCCCTGCCGGAAGTCCTGGGGCGGGGTTACTTCGACGTAGCCATCCTGGAGCGGGACTTTGCCGGGCGCGCCGTCCTTGCCCACGAGGCGCACGGCCAGCCAGTAGGGGCTGGCCGAGTCGATGGCCCGGGCGGGAGAGGGTAGCGCGACGACGTTGGCCTGCTGGCTCACCGTGTGGTCGCCGCTGCTGGCGACCGCGACCTGGACCGTGGCGTTGGGATAGGTGAAGGTCAACCCCTCCAGGCCCTTGAGGTGTAAGCGGATGACGATAGTGGCGGGCCGCTGGGCGCCGGTTAGCTCGACGTCGGCGCTGCCGATGCCCGACGGGCTGAAGACGTCGACCACGAGCTTCCCGTTCTCGACGCGGGTCTGGACCTGGTTGTCGGCTTTGTCGGTGGTGGCGCGGGCCACGAGCGCCTCCCCTGGCTGGACGCGGCAGGCCGCCAGCCCCAGCGCCAGGCCGACGGCGACAAGGCCCAGCCACGACTTGTAGACCTGACGCATAAGCCCCCTCGGCGCGGCCTGATAACGGTATTATAGTCAGATTTGGCACAGACGGCGATGCCGACCGAGGTCAGCACTCTAGCTAGGCGCCACGGGTTGGTGGCCTTGAGCCTTCGGCGCTGACGGAGTAGAATTAGGGTAAGGAACTCTGAGGAGGACGTTGTGGACAAACAAATCGAGCGCGACCTGGCCGATCTGGAAGCCATTGTGGACGCGCTGCCGAACTACTTGACGCGGACCGAGCTGTATACCAGTGTGCCGCGCCCCAGTGACCCGCGCCACCTGCTGCCGGTGAGTATCGGGCTGGCCCAGGACCGCCTGGCCCAACTGCGCCAGCAGCCCAACCTGCCGGGTGATGTCAAGGCCCGCCTGAGCGGGTTGGAGGGCCGCCTGCAGGCCCTGGAACGCCTGTACCCCGACGCCTTCCAGCGCAAGCTCGCCAGCGAGCAGCGCAGCCGCGCCAACGTCGCGCGCTGGAAGGCGGAAGAGGACCAGGACTAGACGGGGTCGGGCAGCCGCCAGTAGACGCCGTGGTCGCGGGCCATGAACTTGTAGTCCACCAGGTAGCGGCGCAGGCTCGACGCGTCAGGGTGGACGTCCTGAAGGATGGCGTTGACCTCGCGCTCGGCGTACTGGCGGTCGGGAGCGAAGCGGTTGGCGAGCCAGCGCAGCACGACCAGCCGCTTCTTTTCCTGACTGGGGACCGTCTTCAGGCGGCCATCAACCACGTAGTCGCGCAGCGTCTTCGCCTCGAAGTCAACCGGCGTCGGCGCGGCCAGCGGAACCGACGGATCCGGCTCGGCCATGTGCGCCAACTGGCGCGGCAGATCGGCCAGCCGGTCGGCGCGGAGTTGATAGCGATACGCCCCCCGCTGGCCGACGACGGCCACCAACTCGACCTCACTCAGCCGGGCCAGCATGGCCTCGACGACGGGCGCGGGCAGGTCGCAGCGCGTTGCCACCTCCGCGACGGTCGCACTTCCCTGAGCCAGCGCCTGGACGACGCGCAGCGCGCGGTCGTTGCTCAGGGCGCGAAACGACGACAACACACTCTCAAACTGAACTTCACGGCTCATAGCTCCTGCTCCCGCTGCGTGAACTCGCGCAGCAAGCCTGACATGGCATCGAGACGCTCGCTCTGTAACGCGTAGACGTGGTAGTGGCCGTTGGCCGTCGCCGTGACGAGGCCAAGCTCGGCCAGCCGCTTGAGGTGGTGCGACACCGTCGAGGGACTGAGGTCCACTTCGGCGGCGAGCTGCTCGACGGTGCGCGGCGCCTGCGTCAACAGCCCGACGAGGCGCAGGCGGTTGGCGTCACTCAGAGCGCGAAAGAAGTCGAGCAGGGTGTCAAAATCCTCGGCTTGCGTCATGCTTCCCCCAGATAAATTGATGGTCATCGATTTGATTTAACCACAAGAGGCTCGCCGTGTCATCCTCCACCTGGAGGATGGCGGCGAGCCACGCGGATGATAGCGGCGCGTCAGGGCCGGATGGGGGTGGGGTTGCGGATAGGCGGCCGGACCGGCGTCGGCGCGACGGTCGGGGGCGGCGGAGGTGGCGCGGTCGGAGCCTCCGTGGGCGCGATGGGCGGTGGGGGCGGCCCACCGGGGTTCGACGGCGGGGGGCCGCCAGGGTTCGACGGTACCGGCGTGGCGTTGGGGTTGGCCGTAGACGGGCGGCTGTCGGAGGGCGCCGCCGACTGGGGAGCCGCGGGCTGCGGGACGGCGGCCTGGCTGTTCGCCAGCGCCTGGAAGGTAAAGTCGAGCCGCAGGCCGGGGCTGTAGTTGTAGACCTGGACCAGGTAGGAGCCAGGCTGAGCCGCCCTGAAGGTGAGGACGCGCTCGCCGGGCCGGCCGCTGTTGTTGTGGCCCTGGTCCACCAGGCGGCCGTCAGGGGCGTAGACCTTGAAGCCGACGGCGCGGCTGATGATGGCGTCATCCGGGCGATAGTTCAGGGTCAGGGTCCAGGTCGCGCCGGGCGCCAGGACGTCGAGGCGGAAGAGGGCGAAGGCGCCGCCACCGCTGCCGAGGATGGAGCCGACCGCCGTCTCGCCGCTGTCCAGCGGGCGCGGCGCGTTAGCGTTCTCGGCGTCGAGGCTCGACGTCGGTTCCGGCGTGGGCGTCGCCTCCGGCGACGGCTCGCCGAGCTTGCGCTCCAAGTCGACGTACTCTTCCGTCTTGTCCTCGGCCTCGCTATCGCTCAGAATGGCCTCGACGACCGGGGCCTGGCGCTCCAGGAAGATGGGCATGGCGAAACCGTCGTACGGCTCCCACATGGTGGCGAATTCCTGGTAGCTGAAACTGACACTGGCTGCGTACTCGGAGTCGTTGGCCATGACGACGCCGCGCTTGTCGCTGTAGCCGCGCACAACGCGGTAGTGGGGCGTCGGATCGTCGGGCAGGAGGGTCTGGGCGACCACGACGGGGATACCGTTGGTTATCAATTGCTGGAGCTGTTCGAGAGTGACTTTCTCGTAGATGACGGCGCTGAGCTTCTGGCCGGTGAAGTACTCGACGAGCTTGCCGGGCAGGGCGACTTTGCTCTCCTGATCGAGGGGCAACGCCTTGCGCGCGCCGGGGACCACTGTCTCAGGGTCGACGCCGTAGAAGCTCATGACCATCGCGGCCACGCTGGGCGCTTCGTTGACATCGCGCTTCTGGTAGACCTGGTCCATGGGCTCCAGGAAGGCGGCGGCGGCGCGGCCCAGCGGCTGGCGGATGCGGCTGACCTTCTCCCAGTCGACGATGGGCAGCCGCCCCTCGCTGACGACGTACTGGGGCGTCATCGGCGGGGTGGGGGTCGTGGTTTGCGGCACGATGCGAGCCGATAACTCCGACCCCCACCCCTATCCCCTCCCCGCAAGGGGGAGGGGAACAGCGCAGCACTAGGCGCTGCATACAAACCGCGGCACGAAGCCGTCGCCCTTGTGGTCGACGTGGCAGATATGCGGCGCGCCGAAGTGCTGCGGCATCAGCAGCGCGCCGGAGCCCGCGCATTTCTCCAGCGTCATGCGGCGCGAGGTGCGCGCGGC
>CAZLBQ010000074.1:0-16266 GCA_964557745.1 uncultured Anaerolineales bacterium | reverse complement strand
CAGGTAGTAGACGACGAACGCGCGCTTGGTCACGTCGACGGGAGCGGTCGGGCCGTCCCTCGCCAACATGGGCAACGTCGCGGCCACGCGCAAGCCTGGCATGACGGCGGCCCAGTATCTCACCGAGTCGATTGTTAATACCAACGCCTATATCGTCCCCGGCTACCAGCCCAATCTGATGCCCCAGACCTACTCGGCGCTGCCGCCCAACGAGGTGGCCGACCTGGTCGCGTTCCTGCTCACGCAGAAATCGGGCCAGTAACTTCTACGTAGCGCTGACTTCAGCCAGCACCATGCTGACTGGAAGTCGGCGCTACATCTTGTCGGCGCGTCGCTACCCCTTCGCCTTCTCCTCGCGCTCGCGGGTGCGGAAGATGAGGCGCAGCGGCGTCCCCTCGAAGACGTAGCGCTCGCGCAGCAGGTTCTCCAGGTA
The DNA here is from genome assembly GCA_964557745.1 of uncultured Anaerolineales bacterium. Lineage (GTDB taxonomy): Bacteria > Chloroflexota > Anaerolineae > Epilineales > JAHCIE01 > JAHCIE01. The sequence goes on along the minus strand of CAZLBQ010000074.1, from coordinate 15,833 downwards.
ACGCTCGTAGGTGAAGTGGACCAGGCGGTGGTCGTTGACAAAGAAGATGAAACGCGGCGGGTCCACGCTGGCCTGAGTGGCATAGTAAAACTTGAGCCGCTGGCCGCCCTTCGTCGGCGGTGGGTGGTGGGCGATGGCATCCTGGAGCAGCCGGTTCAGCTCGGCCGTCGCGATGCGCTGGAAGCGGGCCTCGTACACCCGCAGCGCCGTCGGCAGCACCTGGTTGACCCGCTGCCCGGTCTGCGCCGAGATGAACAGGACGGGCACGTAGTCCAGGAAGTTCAACGCGCCGCGCACCTTCGCCGCGTACTCGTTGAGCGTGTTGGTGTCCTTCTCAATCAAGTCCCACTTGTTGACAATGACAACGGCGCTCTTGCCCTCTTCGATGATGTAGCCCGCCACATGGGCGTCCTGCGCCGTGATGCCTTCGACGGCGTCGACCAGCAGCAGCGAGACGTCGGCGCGCTGGATGGCACGCATCGAGCGCAGCACACTGTACTTCTCGATACCGACCTCGACACGCCCGCGCCGCCGGATGCCCGCCGTGTCAATGAGGGTAATGTCCTGGCCCTCGTAGCGCAGTTGCGTGTCGATGGCGTCGCGCGTCGTGCCCGGTATCTCGCTGACGATGGAGCGCTCCTTGCCCAGCAGCTTGTTGAGCAGCGATGACTTGCCGACGTTGGGCCGCCCGACGAGGGCGATCTTGACCGACTCGTCGTCCTCTTCTTCCGGCGTGACCGGCAACTCGGCGACGACCTGGTCGAGCAGGTCCCCCGTCCCTGTGCCGTGGATGGCGGAGATGGGGTAGGGATCGCCCAGGCCCAGGCCGTAGAACTCGACGGCGTTCTGGCGACGCTCGGCGTTGTCGGCCTTGTTGACGGCCAGCACGACCGGCTTGCGCGTCTTGCGCAGCAACTCGGCGACATCCTCATCGGCGCCTGTCAGACCCGCCACGCCGTCCACCAGCAGAACGATCACGTCCGCTTCCTGGATGGCGACCTCGGCCTGGGCGCGGATGGACTGCACCATGTCGTCGGTGGGGTCGTCGGCCAGGCCGCCGGTGTCGACCACGACAAACGGCACGCCATTCCAGTCGCTCTCGCCGTACAGGCGGTCGCGCGTCGTGCCCGGCACGTCCTCGACAATCGCCAGCCGCTCGCCAATCAGCCGATTGAACAGGGTTGATTTACCAACATTCGGTCGCCCCACCAGGGCCACCACAGGCGTCTGCGCCATAAAAATACCTTCTATGTGACTAAGCCTACATATTCCGCTACCACAATGACCCGGTGCGTGTTCGTCCAGTACGGCCAGCAACTGACCAGCGTCAGCCGCGCGTCGTCCGTCTGGGCGATGTAGCTGGCGTTCTCGCGGCGCTTGGCCGCGCTGACGCCGACTTCGGGCACGATCACCTGCTCGCGTACGACGTAGCGGTAGCGCCGCCCGCTGGCCGTGATGAGCGTGATCTCGTCGTCGGGCGTGAGGCGTTCGAGCAGGCGGAACACGCGGCCCTGGATGTTGTTGTGCCCGGAGATGACGACGTTGCCCTGGCCGCCGGGGTTGGCGCTGCCAACGTGATGCCCCGCCGCGTAGTCCGCCGTCTCCCACTCGCGTGTCAGCGTCCCCTGCTCGTCCACCAGCTTGAAGCCCACCTCGACCACGTCCGTATCGACGCCGATGCTCGGAATCAAGAGGTGGGTCGGCGCCTCGCTACCAGGGCCGGGCGTCGGCGTGGGTAGGGTGAGCGGCGGGGCCGGCTCCGGCAGGCGGGTATCGACCATCGCCGTCGCCCTGGGGGCGGGCGTGGGCGTCAGGGTGGGCGAGGGAATCGGGGTTGGACCGGGTGTGGGCGTAAAGCGGTACAACTCATTGAGCAGGGCGGCCTTCTCGGACGACGGCGGGCGCGCCATCCCGCCCACGCGGCGCGAGTAGCTGGCCGGGTTGGGATTGAGCGTCACGAAGAGGGCCGTCGGGCCTTCCTGCCACAGCACATAGCCGCTGAACGCCATCATGAGCACGCCGACGAGGCTCAGGATGTCCCCCGCTCTGCCCAAGGGCCGCGAGGAGGCTGTCATGCGCAAGCCCCTGGCTTAACGCCGCCGCAGGATGCGCCCCAGGACGAGGAAGACGCTCCCCAGGCCGCCCATGAGCAGCAAGCCGTTGAACATGCCCAGCAAGTCGCCACCGGTTGTCGGCAGGTTGTCCTGGCCCGGCAGGCGGTCGCCGGGGCCGGGCACCGGCAGACCAATGACGCGGATGGGCGTCGGCGTGACGGTGGCGATGCCAACGATGGTGCGGGTCGGGGTCGGCGTGATGCTGACAATGGGCGTCGGCGTGCGGGTGAAGGACGGTGTCGCGGTGGACGGCGTGGCCGTCGCGCCGCCAATCTGCTGGACGGTCGGGCTGGGCTGCTGGAGGAGTGACCCGGCAGGCGCCGTGGGGGTCAGCGTCGCGCTGGTTTGGGCAGGGTAAGCGCCGACAGACGTCTCGGTTGGGCCGGGGGTCGGGTAGGCGGTCTGGAGTTGCGCCGCGTGGTACACCTGGACATCGGCGTCCGACGTCGCGGCGAGGGCAACCCCGACTAGCCCAGTCAGGGCGACGAGAAAGATGGCAAACGCAAGGCCGATGAGCCAGCGTGTCATGTCAAGTTCTCCTTTACAGTCGTCATGAGCGGCGAGCCAGGGTTAGGGCCTCTGCTACGTCTCGTGAACGCCGCCCAGCACAAGTAACCCGTACATCATAACACAGTCACGGCTATGGAGCAACCCTCGTGCCTCGCCTTAGCTCGCCCCTTTGGCGGCGATTGTTACCAGCGCGGCCTGGACGCGGCCATAGACGTCAACGGCGTCCCCGCGCCCATCCACTTCGACCAGGACGCCAGGCGCGCGGTAGTAGGCGAGAATCGGGGCGGTCTCTGCGTGGTAGACGGCGAAGCGCTCGCGGATCACCGCAGGCTTGTCGTCGTCCCGCTTGACGAGGACCCCGCCGCACCTGGCGCAGCGCGCGCCGACGCTCCCCGCCTCCTGCTCGGTGTACGTCGCGCGGCAGTTGAGACACACCAGGCGCGACGACAGCCGCTCGACCGCCGTCTCCTCGGGGATGCTAATGAGCAAGACCGCGTCCAGGGCTGACGCGCGCTCGGCCAGCATCTGGTCGAGCGCCTCGGCCTGCTCCAACGTGCGCGGGTAACCATCCAGAATAAAGCCTCGCCAGTCGAGCCGGGCGAGGCAGTCCGCCACGAGGCGGTTGACGAGCGGGGTCGGCGCGAGATGGCCTTGGGCCAGATGCCCCTCGGCCTCCAGGCCAATGGGGGTGCGGCGCGCGATCTCATCGCGCAGCGCCTGCCCCGTCGAGAGGTGGACCAAGCCATACGCCTCGACCAGCCGCGCCGCCTGGGTGCTCTTTCCCGAGCCAGGCGGCCCCAAAATCACCAGACGCCACGCGCTAGCCATGCTCTCGCCCCACACGGTAGAATCGCATCCAAGAAGTATACCCACGTCACAACAGAAAGACGAACCCAAGCTCGTTTGGTCACGCTCACCGCGCAGCGCGGCGGCGCGCCCACTTGACGATGAACAGCAGGACCACCGCGCCCGCGACGGCGATGATGAAGCTAGGCAGGTCGAAGCCCGCCGTGAAGCTCTGCCCCGTCAGCAAGGTATAGACCGAGCCGCCTAACAGCGCGCCGACAATCCCGACCAGCAAGTCCATCACAAAGCCTTGCTCGCGGTTTGTGCCGGCGATGAAGCTGGCCAGCCACCCTACCAGCGAGCCAAAGATGACCCAGGCGACGATCTCCATGAGTCCCCCAACGAGCAATCAGGGCTGGCGTGGCGCGCCGCCCGGCATGGTCGCCGCGATGTCACGCATGGCGCGTTCCAGGTGCGGGAAGGCGAACCATGTCACGCCCACACCGAAAATGGCCCCGGTCATCACCCGCAACAGCGGCGTGCTCTCGCGCCAGCCGGGTAACTGCGACAGGCCGTCGATGGCGATGGGCAGCGCGAACAGCGCCAGACCATACCAGGGCAGCGGCTTCCAGCGCCGCCCGGTCAGGACAAACAGCAGCCCCGTCGCCAGAATCGATAGGTAGATGGCTGTGTCGCGCTCGCAGAAGGCCACCTGGTAGCCCAGGCCCAGCGTGGCGTCGTAGATGGGATGCCAGAACAGGGCCAGGCGGTCCTGCACGCCCGTGACGGCGGAAATCTGGTCAAACGAGTAGGCCACCTGCGGCCCATCCAGGAAGAACGAGCGTTGCGGCAACTGGTGGCAGGTGGCGCGGTACAGGAAATAGATGAGACGGGCAGGCGCTTCCCAGCCCGCCATCATGAACAGCGGCGCACTGAAGGCCACGCCAACGTAGAGCGCCACCGCGCCCAGGACAAACAGCGGCCAATGCCGCACCGCTGCCGCGATGCCGTTGTTAATGCGATCCGATACACTTTGCCCCGTCGAAGTCGAAGTTTCCACATCCATTCCGCTAACGTCTCGCGTCTTCCAGGGCCGTCTTGGCGGCCACAAACGTCGGTTCGAGGTCGAGGGCGCGGCGGAAGGCCGCCGCTGCTTCAGCCCGGCGGCCCAGCCCTTTGAGCGCCTGGCCGCGCACATAGTACAGCCCGGCCGATGAGGGGTTGTGCTGCAAGCCCACATCGACGTAGCGCAGGGCCATATCAAAGTCCGCCGCATCCAGCGCCGCCGCCGCCAGCCAGCCCGGCAGCCAGATATCGCCCTGCGGCAAGCCAAGCAAGAGCGCGGCCTGCCAGGCCTTGAGGGCCGTGGCCGCGTCACCGACGGCGTAGGCATACGAGCCGAGGCGCGCCCAGACCCATGGGTCGCTCGGCGCCCCCCAGACGTCCTTGACAGCGCGATCCAGGGCGCGGGCGTACATCGTCGTGTCGTCCCAGTCTACGCCGATGAGCGCGGCCACAGCGTCGGCCTGATTAGGGCGATAGACGGGGATGTAGGCGCGGCCGGTGGGGGTCCAGAGCGTCATGAACTCGCTCTCGCTCAGCCACAGGTTGGGGCCGCGCGTCGAGTCGTGAACGAGGAAGGAGCGGCTGGCCAGGTCGTAGCCAATCACCAGGCGATAGTGCTCGATGTGCTGGCTCAGCGACAACCACTGGTTGACGACGACAGGGACATCGGAGGCGAGCAGGCGGCGGACCAGGTCGGCGCTGCCGTTGACGCGCGGGCGGGCCTGGAGGCCCAGACTCGCGACGTAGCCCGGCACGCGGCTGGGGTCCATCCCGATGCTCTCTGGCTCGGGCCGCAGGGTCCAGCGGGCGGCCTCGGGGTTGACGGCCACGCCGAACACGCTGGCCGCCATAGCGATGGAGGTCGGCCCGCAATTGTTGCGGCTCTGCCAGAAGTGCTGCGCCGGCAGATACAGTTGGGATGGCAGATTGGCGCTATCGGCGCGCGCCGAAGGCGCGACGAGCAACAACACCGCGACGACGATCGGCCAGACCCATCGCATAGCCACTCGCTCCCCTAAGCGCCGGCGGGCGCACTCACCAGGGCGGGACCATCCACATTCTGAGGCGCATTGTGCCTGGACAACGCGCGTTTGTCAAACCTAGAGCAGCTCTTTCAGGTAGCGCTCAATGGTGTCAGGCGTCAGCTCGCCCGGATGGATGCGCACGACGCGCCCATCGCGGGCAATGAAGAAGTTGCGCGGCAGGTTCTGGACGCGGTAGACGCGGGTGACGTCGCCCTTGCTATCGAGCAGCAGGGGGAAGGTCAGCCCCATCTCCCGGCCAAAGGCCGTAACCTGGTCGGGCGGCTCCTGGACGTTGACGGCCAGGACACGGAACCCTTGCGGACCGTACTGGTCGGCGGCGGCCTTAATGACGGGCATCTCGTCGCGGCAGGGCGGGCACCACGTCGCCCAGAAGTTGACGAGGACGACCTGCCCTTCGAGGCTCGCCAGGTCCACCCGCTCGCCCGTCGGCGTCGGTAGGCTGAACAGCGGCGCGAGCTGGTCGCGCTCGACGCTGGCCGGGCGCGCCGCGCCGCCCGACCCACCCGGCAGGCTCACGCCCTGGCTGCCCACCCATGTACCCACCGCCAGCGCGACGGCCACCACCACCAGGGCGGCGAGGAGAAGACGAGACGTTCTCGACATCGTTGGCCCTTACAGTACCGACAGCCAGGGCGGCGCGAACTGGGCGATGGTGGCGAGGCGGCCGCTCAGCAGGAGGAGGCCAATCAGCACCAGCAGCGCCCCGTTGATCAGCTCGATGGTTCCCATGTACGGGCGCAGCCGCTTCATCCAACCCAGGAAGCGGTCAAACGCCAGCGCGACCATCAGGAAGGGGACGCCCAGACCCAGGGAGTAGATCGCCAGCAGGAGCGCCGCCAGGCCGGTGGTGCGGCTCTCCTGGCCCAGGACCAGGATGGCGGCCAGGTTGGGGCCGACACACGGCGTCCAGCCCGCGCCGAAGATGGCGCCCATGAGCATCGAGGCCCAGACGCCTGTCCCGACGGCCGTGCGCTGCATGTCGAAGCGCTTCTCCATGTAGAAGATGTCCGAGGCCGACAGGAACATGACGATGGCGATGATAAGCACCGTCTCCAGCATCAAGGCCATGAGGCGGACCGGCTCGGCGGTCAGCGCCGCCATCCCACCGGGGCCGAGCGGGCCGAAGGGGCTGGCGAAGACGTTCAGCACGCCCGCGCCGACGGCGAGGGGCAGGCGGAACGGGGCGGGGATAGTGGCCCCGGCCAGGACGATGAGGAAGACCATCACCGCGTCCAGCACGGCGCGCGCCTCAAACGCCGGCGAGAAGCCGTACTTGATAAAGTACAGCACGACCGCCGCCAGCAGCCCGACCAGCGCCCAGCGTGCGACACTCAGCCGCGCGTTGGCCACGCGCAGGCCAAAGACGATGAGCAGCGCCGCGCCGGCGCGGATGATGCCGGTAAACAGGTCTTGCAGCAGGTAGCCGACCAGCCCAATCGTCGCGCCGAGCAGAATGAAGACCAGGGAGAAGCCCAGGACAAAGAAGACGGCGTTGACGAAAGTGTCACGCCGTTGGGCGACGGTGATGGTTCCAGCCCCGGTCGCCATTGCGCCCGTGCCCAGCGTCCGCGCGCCGAGGTAGCCGATGTAGGCCGGCACCAGGGGCAGAACGCACGGCGACAGGAACGAGACCAGCCCGGCCAGAAAGGCCAGCACAAACGCAAACGCTGTTACATTACCAGGATCAATCGTCATCCGAGTCCCTCCACTGTCGGCGCACGCGGGCGCGCCGCGCGTACAGGCTGTACGCATAGCCAATGACGGCCACCAACGTGCCGACATAGACTATAACGACAAACGGGGGCATAGGATATTACTCCTCTACACGAAGGGCGCGCATCACGGGAATCAGGCGTGCCTTCGTCGCTGCGCGGCGCATGGTGTACTCCGTCTCGCCCACCTCGCCCGCTGCGAAGCTGTCGTCCAGGTCGGCCAGTTCGTCGAGCAGCCGCTCGCGCTGGCCGATGAGCGCGGCACGCGGATTCACCGCGGTCGCCCGCCGAAAGCGCGGCCAGACCAGCGCCAGCGCCAGCGCCAGCGCCACGACTGCCAAGCCGAGCCAACGCAGCGTGTCCTGGTACGAGTTCTGGACGCGGACGTTGGTCGCCACATTGGATCCGCTGGCCGCCGCGCCCGACGTCGTGTCGCGCGGCGTGCCACGCAGGTTGACGGTGACCGCCTGCTGAGGAGGCACGTTGGCGGCCGCGTAGCTCAGGAATCGCCCGCCCTGAGGCGAGTCCATCGGCTGACCGGCCTGCACGCCCTCAGCCTGGACCTGGAGACCAACGTCGACGACGAGGATGTTGACGGCGTCAGCGGCGTAGGGCCAGGCGCGACTCAGACGCAGGTTGCCACTGTAGGACAGATCATACGAGACGAGCAACTGGTTCTTGCCAGGCGGCCAGGGCAGAGCCAGGCGGGCGGTGTCGCCCGTCTGGGTCAGCGCCTGCTGCGCCTCCTCGTCCTGGAACCGCACATTGGTTGCCCCGGTCGGCAACGGCAAGTCGAAGCTCGTCGCGCCAGACGCCGGGACAAACGTCCGCTCGCCCGGGTTCACGACCTCGTACAGCTCGCCGACGCGCAGCGTCTTCTCGTCCAGGAAGTCGGCGATGACGTGGACCTGCCCCAGGCGCAGGCCGGGATTGGTCGTCGTCGTCTCGTAGACGGTGATGGGGGCGGGCTGGCCCGGCTGGTCCGATGTCAGTCGGATAAGCGGGCTAAAGTAGTCGACGCCCTTGTAGCGCGTCCCGACGCCGTAGCTGTACTGAGCGTCAACGGGCAGCCCGTCGAAGGCGAAGCTGCCGTCGCTCTGAACTGTCGTGCTAATGGGCGCTTCTGGACCGCTGCCGACAAAGGTCAGCAGGGTCGCGCTCACTACCTGGCCGGGCGCGATGGACGCGCCGCCCGTCCCGTTCTTGATGCTGCCCCGAATTGACCCGTTCATGGGCGGCAGGGGCGGGGCATCGAAGCTCAGGCTGCGGGCATAGTCCATTACAGCCTGGCGATCCGCCGCCGACAGTTTAGCCCACGTGTCCTTGTGCTGCGGGACCTGGGCCGAGCTGATGAGCAGATCGGTCTGGTTGCGGTTAAGGTAAGACGTCGGGCGGCTCAGGTCAGACGTAGGGCGGCTCGCTCCGTTGGCGCCGTGACAACTCGCGCACTCGGCCCCCCACACCGTCTGCCCGCGCGCCAGCGACCGCACGCTGGTCCCAACCCACCACGAATAGACCGTCAGGTCCCACATCTGGTCAGGCGTCAGCCGATTCTTCCAGGGCGGCATGAGCTTACCCACCCGCCCCTCGCTGATGGTGTTGTACGTCTCGGCAGGCGTCATCCCCAGGTGGAACTCAAACCCCGCGAAGCTCGGCGCGGTCTGCCCCTGGGCGCGCAGCACCTCGCCGTCGCCGCGCCCCGCCTGACCGTGACACGGCACGCAGTTCTGCTGGAACAAGTCTTTGGCGCGCACGGCGGAGGGGCGGCTGGCCGGTGGGGGAACACTGGGTGGAGTCGGCCCCTGCGCAAGGGCGGGGGAGGTGAGGAAGAGGCTCAGGAGGACCAGCGCCAGGGCCAGCCCACTCCAGCCAATGAGATTAACCTTCTTCTGCATGGGTCCACGCTCGAATCATTACCACAATCGGCTCATAATCGATTTCAACCTAATTCAGGCTTGGTGCGTTCGTTGCATAGGGGCTTCCTGAGGCCCAGACGGTCGAGCTAGAGATACTCGACCTGGCCCTCCATATCCTCGACATCCAGCACCTGGATCAGTAGCATCAAGCTACGTATGATTTCCCCTACCGAAGCTCTCTGTGCAGCGTAGACTATGCCAGAGTGGGCAGTCCCTTTCGCATGCAAGCGCAGGAAGTCCTCATCCTGAGTGAAGATCACCCGGCCTTCCATCCGCGCTCGCATGAGGTGCTCCTCGTCCGACGCCCCCATCATCCCCGCATCAGGGACCGTTAGCACATCCACACCGCGCTGACGTAGGCCTCGCACAACTACCTTCGCTACGTGCTCGTCGGTATACAACCTAATCTTCTGTCCCATTCAAGAGGTGGTCCTGAAGCTTCTGCTTCAAAGGGGAGGGGGTACCCTCTCGTAGCGCTTCGACAAAGGCCTGGCTCTCCTCCAGCTCTCGGTCAATCGCCTCTCGATGGTCGAAGTAGTAGGCAAGGGCAGCATAGACATCAGCCAGCGACAGATCATACTCCAGCGCAATCTCGTCGGCGCTGCGACCCAGGCGCTCGTGCCACACCACAATGTTGTGGACTGTAATACGGTGTCCGGCTATGCGCGGCTTACCACCCGCAACACCGGGCGTGATCTCGATATGCTGGTCCAGCGTCTTCACTTCCATACGTCCTCTCCGTCGTCCCCCAGCGCCGACCAGAAAAACGATTTTAGCAAAAGGTAACAGTCGGGCCATGACCGCACTAGCCCGCGCGCCCACTCTTCCCTTCGGCCAGAGCGACACGCGGCGGGGCTGGCTGGAGGGCCGCGCCGCATTGGTCACAGAAGCGGGCCATCGGGCGGACGGTCGCGCCACAGTTCGGACACGCCACGCGCGTCGGCGCGACGTCGGGCACGGCCCGCCGCGCGGCGACCATGTCCTCAATGGCCTTGTCCAGCGCTGGGTCACTGGCCCCAACACCAGCTTTCAGGGCATCCAGGCGCTGGAGAATGGCGACGCCTTCGGCCAGGAAGACCTGCCGCTGAGCCTGGTAGTCGTCCTCGTTGAGCTTGCCCGTCGTGTAGTCCGTGTCGAGGTCGCGCAAGCTCTTGAGCGTCGCCTCGTGCTGGGCGCTCAACTCGGCCAGCGTCCGCGCCTCGGGCGACCGCTCGCCCCCGGCCGTCTGGCCCTGGAGCAGCGGACGCACAATCCAGACGATGGTCAGGCCCAACAGGGCCAGCGCCGCGATAATGACGAGAAGTTGTTCCACATCGCCTGCCCGTTACTTGAGAAGCGGCTCGATGACGCCGCGCAGTTCCGCCGCCGTCGTCGGCCCGACTTTGACAAAGCGCACCACGCCGTCCTTATCGACGACAAACGTCTCCGGCACGCCCTTGATGCGGTAATCATAACTGATACGCGAGCCGAGATCGGGGCCGTTGGGGTACGTGATGCCGTGCTTCTGGAGGAACTCGAGCGCCTTCGGCTCGGTATCCACGTAGTCCACGCCGAGGAACGTGACGCCCTTATCCTTGTACGCCTGCCACGTCTTTTCCAGTTCCGGCGCTTCGTCGACACACGGGATGCACCACGACGCCCAGAAGTTGACCACCACCGGCTTGCCGCGCAGGCCGGCCAGGCTGGTCTCGCCGCCGCCAAACAGCGGCAGCGCGAACGGCGGCGCGACTTTGCCCACTTCCGGGCGCGGGCGGTTGACGGTATTCAAGCCCAGCGCCGCGATCATCAGCACCGCCACCACCAGGCCAAAGCCGACGATCATGGCAATTGTCCGACCCCGATGGGACGGGCGAACCGCTGTCACAGCGCCGTCGAGGGGTTGATCTAGAGGTAGTTCCTGCGCCACACCTTACTCCATCTGCTTCAAGTCGCGCTCGAGACGCTCGACGTACTCGCGTGGCAAGGCTGCCGTCCCCGATGCCCCCTGAGGCGCGGCAGGGGTGGCTACTGCGGGGCGCGGACTGCGGCGCGTCATGCTGCGCAGCACGACGGCCAGAATCGCAACTCCCGCCAGCCCTGCCAGCACAGGGGCTATCCAGCCGAGTAGGGCGAACCCTGTACGCGGCGGCTCGTTGAGCACGCGCTCGCCAAAGCGCTCGACAAAGTAGGCGCGAATCTGGTCTTCGCTCTCGCCCGCCTGGAGCTTCTGGCGAATCAGGTCGCGCATCTCGTCACACACTTGCAGGGGACACTCGTTGAGCGTCTGCCCCTGGCACAGCGGGCAGTTGAGGCGCGTCGTAATCTCGCGCATGCGCTGGTCGATCTCGGCGTTGGTCAGCCCACCCTGAGCGTAAGCGGCGCCCACCCCCAGGAGGAGCGTCACCAGCGCCAGCGTTGTCAGGCCCAGCGCCCCGCGCCACCGTCGAAGTCTGTCCATAACCATCGCTTCCCTATTTTTCCATTGACGGGCAAATTATACTCAAAAAGGGCGCGGGATAGGCCGCGAGAGGCCGGGCCTCCGCGTCCCCCGCGCCATGGTCCATCCCCGTTACGGACAGAATTGACAGAATCAACAGAATAGGAGGAGGAAGCGACGCGAACCTCCGCCCTAGCCGCGAACACTCTGCAAATTCTGTCAATCTCCTGCCGCCGTGCTCAACTGGCGCTGCTCTACTTGGCCGGCACCGTCTCACGGACGCGCACGTCCGACGTCTGGCGGCGCGACTCAGGCCACGCGGCTACCACGATGCCCAGGATAACAACCAGCCCGCCCAGCCAGATCCAGTTAACCATTGGGTTGACATAGACCTTGAACGTGGCTGTCTCGCCGTTACCTTCCCAGCCGCCCAGCACGACGTACAGGTCTTCGCTGAACGTGCGGCGGATGGCGACCTCGGTCTGGGGCTGGTCGCTGGCCCGGTAGAAGTCGCGGGCGGGTAGCAGGGTATCAACCGGCTGGCCGTTCTTGGTCACCTGAACCGTTGCCTCGACCACGTCCTTATCAGGCTCCTGGAACTGGCGCATGCCGGCGTATGTCAGGCTGTACTCCCCGACGCTCATTGTGCCGCCGCGCGATATGGTCTCCTGGTGCTCTAACTGGAAGCTGTGCGAAGCGATGATGCCGGTGGTAATGACCAGAATACCAATATGGACGACGTAGCCGCCGTAACGGCGGCGATTGCGCTGGAACAGGGCCAGGAACGCCGACGGGGGGCTGACGCGCTTAGCGGCGCGGTAGACGCGCATGCCCGCGACAAACTCCAGAAGGTGGACGATGAGCACAAAGAGGACAATGGCGTAGCCAAACAGGGCCATGCTGCGCAAACCCAGGGCGAACAGGGCGCCGGTGATGACGCCCGTCGCTAAGAAGGGTCCAACGAGGTTACGGGCCAGTTTGCCCAGTGAGGCGCGCCCCCAACTGGTAACTGGGCCGATGCCCATAAGCAGGATGAGCAGGGCGAAGATGGGACCGGTGGTCTGATTGAAGAACGGCGGGCCAACGGTGATCTTGTCGCCAACGACGATCTCCGAGATCATGGGGAAGATGGTCCCCCAAAACACGGTAAAGGTGATGGCGAGGAAGAGCAGGTTGTTTAGCAGGAACGACGACTCACGGGAGACGGTGCTCTCTAACTGGCGGTCGGCGCGCAAGTCGTCCCAGCGCGAGAAGAGCAGCCACAGGAAGCCTAGCAGCAGGAAGCTGATAAAGCTCAGGAAGTAAGGTCCCAGGGGCGACTGCGCGAACGAGTGTACCGAGGAGATAACGCCACTGCGCGTCAGAAAGGTGCCAAAGATGGCGAGGCCGAAGAACAGGCCCACTAAGACCATGTTCCAGACCTTGAGCATGCCACGGCGCTCCTGGATCATGACGGAGTGGATAAAGGCCGTACCGGCCAACCAGGGCAGGAATGACGCGTTCTCGACGGGGTCCCAGCCCCAGTAACCGCCCCAGCCCAGTTCCATGTAGGCCCAGGCGCCGCCGAGCATAATGCCGATGGTCAGGAACGTCCACACGGCGAGCGTCCAGCGCCGCGACAGTTGGACCCACTCGCTGCCGGTGCGCCGCGCGGCCAAGGCGCCGACGGCGAAGGCGAAGGGGACGGTGGTGCCGACGAAGCCCAGGTAGAGCATGGGCGGGTGCATCGCCATCGCCCAGTGCTGGAGCAGCGGGTTGAGGCCGTTGCCGTCCTTGGGGACGAAGGTCAGCAGGCGGAAGGGGTTCTCGATGAACGACACCATCGCCAGGAAGAAGCCCAGCACGAGCATCAGCGTCGCCGAGGCGTAGGGCATGATGGCGCGGTGGCGGTTCCGATTGGCGAACACGACGAGCAGCGAGTAGAGGGACAGAATCCACGCCCAGAACAGCAGTGAGCCTTCCTGGCCGCCCCACAGGGCCGCCAGGCGGAAGGTCAGGGGCATGGCCTGGTTGGAATGCGCGGCCACGTACTGGACCTGGTAGTCCTGGACGAGGAAGAGCAGGACCAGGATGCCGGCCGCCAGGGACGTCAGGCCGGAGGCCGCGATGAGCGCCTGCTCGCCGCTGGCGACGAGTTCACCGTAGCGACGGCGCGCGCCGACGAGATTGGCGACCACTGAGTAGAGCGCCGCCGCCAGCCCCAGCAGCAGGCAGACATAACCAATATCCGCCATCTAGCCCCCTTGCTTGATTTCCGTCTCGTACTTGGAGGGGCACTGGACAAAGAGGTTGTGCGCCGTCACGCTGCCGTCGGCGTTGTACGTGCCCTCAACGACCACACTGTCGGCCATGTTGAAGCTGTCGGGCAGCGGGCCGGTATACTTGACGGGCACGGCCACCTCCTTGTTGGTGGCGTTGAACTGGAGGGCGAGCTTGCTCGCGTCCCACTTCACCGACCCCTTATCGATGTTGCCGGCGAGGCGCACCGTCTTGCCCGCCGTCACCTGGCCTGCCTGGACCTTCTGCATCAACTCGTCTGAGGTGACGTAGTAGGTCGCGTTGGCCTGGAAGCTGCGAAAACTCATGAAGGCAATGGCCGCCACAATAATGAGGCCGCCAATGAGAAAGCGAAGCGGAGCCATAGCTACCTCCCCGAGGAGTCTCAACCTAGCGGAATTATAGGTTCGCCACCGGGCTAAGTCAATGCTGGCATAGTCCGGATTGGGTCCGAGTCTGTCTAGAATACGAAGTAGGCCGCAGCTTCGGATGTTTAGGGCAGTGGCGTCGTGCCGATAAGCGCAAAGCGCAAGCCGGCCAGGAACAGGAGTTCCAGGACGGCGAGCCAGGCGGCCACGGCCACCACGGGCAGCAGCTCGACCGCGTGCGCGGCGCGGCCGTCGCGTCGCGTGACCACCAGCAGGACCACGGCGTTGAGCATCCCCACCACGCCCACCAGCCCTAGCGACGCGACGAGCGAGGCCGGCAGCAGCAGCCAGGCCTGCTCAGTGACGAGGCCGACGAACAGCCCCAGCGAGAGCAGCGCGGGCACGACGAACAGCCGCGCCGGCAGCACGTCGTTCGCCGCCCGCCACGCCGTCCCGGCCCAGACCGGGACCAACAGCGCCGCCATCGCCAGCCCGCAGAGTAACCCGGTGCCCAGGCGCAGGTCCAGGCGCGGCGCATACAGATGCGGCGCGCGCAGGTCGTACAGCAGAGCGTTAGTACCGTCTAGGCCCATGACGGCAATGCCCAACAACGCCGCCGGGTAGCCGGCCGGGCCGAGGCGTACAGCGCGGGGGGCGCGCCAGACGAGCCAGGCCGCCGCCAGGCCGAAGCCGGCGTAGATGCCGACCTTGCGCGCCTCAACGGGCATCATGACACCGCCGAGGAAGAAGGAGTGGGCGGGGCGCTGGGGGTCGAGACCGAAGCCCAGCGCCTGGAGCTTGACGAGGAGGGGCCAGGGGGCGAGGAGGAAGGCCAGCGCGAGCGCGACGAGCGCCGCGACGGCGAGCCAATGGGAACGGGAGAGTGGCATGCGAGTAGATAGTCCACTAGTCGGGTAGTCGCGTAGTCCAGGGTTATGAACGGCTCACACCACCTGACTATCCGCTATCAGACGACGAGACTACTCGAGTAGTGGACTACCCGACTACCCCTACTGCATAATCTTGTCGATGGAGGCGTTGACCTGCTCCGGGCTGATGAAGGCGCCGCGCTTGACCTCGCGCAGCTTGCCGTCACGGCCAATGAAGTAGGTCGTCGGGTAGGCGCGGACGCGGTAATTCTGCTCCGTCTCGCCCGTGGTGTCCATCAGAATGGGGAACGTCATCCCCAACTCGCCGACATACTTGCGGACGGCTGCCTCGCCATTGTCCGTCTTGATGTCGACGGCCAGGATGAGCAGGCCCTGGTCCTTGTACTTCTGATACGCCTTCTCGAAGTGCGGCATCTCAAACTTGCACGGCGCGCACCACGTGGCCCAGAAGTTGACGACGACGGGCTTGCCCTTGAGTTCGGCCAGCGTCCACGACTTGCCGCTCAGGTCCTTGAGTGAGAAGTTAGGCGGCAGTTCGCCCACCTTGAGGTTGGTCGGCGCGCCCTGGAGGTTGTTCTGGATGTCGGCCGTCACCAACTGGTCGTTGAGCCAGCTCTCGCGGCTGTAGGCCTGCCCCTTCTGAGCCGCCTGTTGCGACTGAATGACGATGAACTTGTTGACCGTCACCGAGTCCTTGAGCCAACTCTTGATGTCGTCGGTCGTCAGGCCGTAG